>NZ_JBSHHY010000004.1:303331-389070 GCF_053618675.1 Streptomyces sp. NPDC055632
ACCACCCCCCCCGCCATCGGCTTCTCACTACCCGGCGCCCACCGCGCTCATAACCTGACTCTGCGTCGGCTGCGACTGAAGCGTATAAGAGAGTTGGACGCGCCCTTCCCACCGGCCGCCGTGGGCGGGCCCGTGCGAGCCGGGCCTTCAGACTTCAGGAAATCCCTTCGTAGAGAATTTCAAATTTTTGCAAGTCTTGGGCATGCGAAGGACGGAGGGGTCAGACCTCCATCTCCTCTTCGACTCGGCGCAGTTGATGCCGGGCCATGGCGAGGTTGGCCTTGTGCTTGTCGAGGACGAGGTAGAGGAAGAGGCTGGTCTTGCCCCGCCCCTTCCCGAGGGTGATGAGGTGGTACTGGTTGCCCAGGGTGATGAGGATGTCGTCGATCTGCTCCTGGAGGCCGAGGAGTTCCATGGTGTGGACCTTGGCCCGGATCACGTCGGTGTTCCCCGCGACCGCGACGTGGACGTCGAAGTCGCGTCCGCCGCCGAGGGATCCCAGGGTCATGCCGCTGGTGTAGTCGCCCACCGCGGCGGCGAGACTGCCTTCCACCCGGGTCATGATCTCCTTGAGAGAGACTTCCACGTTCGCCATGGGCTGCCGCCTTCCGTAGTGGATATGCCGGGCGTCTTTGCGCGCCCGGTCGATGCGACGCTACCCATCCCGCCCGTTCCCCGGGGGCGTTTCGCCCGAACACGTGGGCAGGGCGACTCCGTCGGGCGGTCAGCGGCGGGCCGAGGCGTCCAGGTCCGCGAGGAGCGCGGCCTGACCCTGGAGCACTCCGGTGAGGATGCCGCGGGCGACCCGGAGGAGCTCCGCGACCTCGTCGTTGACCAGGCGGTAGTACACGCTGACGCCCTCGCGGCGCGTCAGGACGAGGTTCGACCTGCGCAGCACGGCCAGTTGCTGGGACAGCGCCGCCGGCTCCACGCCCACTTCGAGGAGCAGTTCGGAGACGGCGTGCTCCCGGACGCTGAGCAGCTCCAGGACCCGGATGCGGACCGGGTGGCCGAGGGTCTTGAAGAACTCGGCCTTCAGCTGGTAGAGCGGCGTGCTCACCTCGGTGGCCGGTTCGCCGCCCGCCGCCCTGGGTGCGCGTGTTGGCACAGTGGGCCCCTCCCTGGCTACGGGCGGCCGTCGTCGATCCGCCGATGCTGTCGCCCCCACGATCCCAGACTCCCGCACCGCGGCACACCGTCTTCGCACATCGGAGCCGCCCCGTCTCCTCGGAGCCGGCGTCGTGTCCTTCGGCGTTCCGTGCCGGGCGCGGCCGTCGAGCGGGGTGCCGGGCGGACCCGTCAGGTGCGGGTCGGCACGGGGCCGCACAGTTGGTTGCCCGGTTCGGCCGGGTCGTCGCTGATCCAGAACTGGACCCACAGCTCGGTGAACTCGGGGCGGCTGAGGTAGCCGTCCCCGTCCTGGTCGAGGAGGTCGAAGACGTCGGCGACGTCGACGCTCCCGCCGTGCCAGGTGTCGACCAGCCGCCGGTGCTCGGCGGGAGAGATCCGGCCGTCGCCGTTCTCGTCGACGGCGTCGAAGACGGTCTCGGCGGTCGCGGCGACGACCTCGCGCATCGTGGGCAGCAGGTCCACCATGGCGAGGAGTTCGTCCAGGTCGATCCTGCCGTCCCCGTCCGTGTCCACGTGGGCCGCGAGGTGGTCCCACCAGCCCAGCATGAGCGCGTCCACGCGTGCGGCCAGTTCGGAATCCGGTCGCACACGGGGCAGGGCCCTCCAGCGTTCCGCGAGGGCCCGGAAGTCGCCCTGGTCGAGGTAGCCGTTGTCGTCGGCGTCGAACGCGCGGAACATGCCGACGAGCTTGTCGCGCTGGAACTCACTTGCCACGGTGGGCCTTTCTGTCGCTGTCCCCGGCGATCCTGCCCGTGGAGGGCCGCGCCCCAACGGCGCCCGGTGGCGCGAGGGGGCGTGCCCGCGGCCCCGCTCGTACGCCCGGTGCCCCGCGCGCCCCGTTTGACCGCCCGGGATCACCCGCGGGAGTGGGAGCCGTCCGCCGGATGTCGTCCGACCTCCGGAAAGCCGCCTTTCGTCCTCCGAAAAAACCGGCTGTGGAATCGAACGGCAGCGGGTTACGATGCGGGGGATGAAGAACTTCTCCTCGTACCGATTGGGGGACTCGTTCACGCAAGGTGAGTGCTGATGGCACACCACCTCGCGAACGAGATTCCGACCCGCCTCCTGATGTGGCAGCGCGTGCGCCGGTACGCCGTGCCACCGTCCATGATCGAGACCACGACCGCACGCCGTGCGGTCGGTGACTGGGCGGGGGCCTGTGCCGCCGCCCGGATCGACGTCGACTTCGATCTGCGCGCCGTGGCGAACCGCCACGGCACTGTTCACACCGCCCGGCTCCGTGCCGATCTGCGGCGCCTGGCACCGGACCTGCTCCGCTGGCACATGCCCCGCATCGCCCCCGACGGACGGCTCCGGCCCGGTCTCACCACGGTTCTGGCCCGTTACGGGGACCCGGGTGCCGTGCCGCTGAGCCTGGTGGTCCGCACCCCGCCGGCCTGGGCGGACGCCGGGCAGCGGATGTCGCTCGCCGTGTGGGAGGGGTCCGGGAACGACGTTCCCGGCCGCACTCCGTACGTCCACCCGCACCCGCATCCCGACCGGCGCTTCCGGCTCGACCTGCACCGGCACCTCTGGGACGCGGAGAGGTCCGGCGACCTGGCGCGGCGGTCCGGCGCGGCCGGACCGCCGTCCACGGCGCCGCCGCCCGCGTGGCTCGACGCCTCCTTCGCCCGGGACGGCTCCTGGGCGGTCGCCCGGTGGGCGGCCGAAGCGGAGTCGCTGTCGCGAGCCGAGGGGCTCGGCCCGCGCGGGGCCTTCACCGTACGGTCCGGTGCGGGGCGGCGGGCAGTGTTCCGGCTCGTCGCTCCCGACGACGGCCACGTCCCGGTCCTCGCACCGCTGAGGGAGCCGTTGCCGCCGCAGGAGGTGGCGGCGCTTCCCGTACTGCCGGAAGCGGCGGCCCGGACCCTTCCCGACCTGGAGCTGCTGCGCGGGGGGCTGATCACGTCCGAGCGACTGCACCCCCTGGTCGCCGGGGCCCTGGCGGCGTGCGTCCCCGCCGTCCCTCCGGTGGCGTCCGGTCTCTTCCACGAGCCCGACGATCCGCACCGGGTGGAGTGCCGGGGCGAGGTCCACCGGATCGCGCTGAGGAACGGGGTGCTGGCCGCGATCGACCACGATCCGGTGACTCTGCGCCGGGAGGAGCTGCTTGTGGCCCTCGGCGGCCCGGCGCTGCCCTGTCTGCGGGCGATCGACGGGGTGCACCGCAGCCCGGAGGCCCTGCCCGCGGTCCGGGAACGGCTCGGGCACGGCGACGTCTCCGGGGCGCTGGCCGTCGTGACGGGGCTCCTCGGTCCCGACGCGGTCCTGCGTGACGGCCCGCTCCGGGAGGAGCTGGTGTCCGCCGCGGCCCGGCGCGTCGACCACGGCCTCTTCCGCGCGGGCCTCGTGCCCGAACACCCCGCCGCCGGTGTGCGCGCCGACGCGGCGGGCGGCGGGAACGCGAACGCCTCGGGCGCGGGGTCCGCGGACGTGGGCCGGCGTCCCCGGCTCGACCGCCGTACGCCCTCCGCGATGCGCCTCAAACGGAACGGCCTGTCCCGGCCCCGGACCGGGCTGCTCCGGTGACCGGCTCGCCCGCCCTCCGAACCCTCTGATCTGCTCCGATCCCCCTTCGAGGTCCTTCCGGGCTCTTACAAGTTTCTCCGGGCTCCTAGGAGTTCCTCCGGACCCTTCCGTCCTCTTGAGTTCTTCCGGCTTCCGGGCTCCTCCGCTCTCCGGACTCCTCCGCCCGTACCGCGCTTCGAGCGCTTCCACGTCCCCCACCGTCCGGGACGGGTCGTCCCGTTCCCTCGATCCCCTCAGGTGATGCCCATGACGTTCAGTACCCTCGCCCCCGCCCCCGCCCCCTCTCCGGCGGTCGGCACCCGCCTCGCCCTGGCCGACGACCTCCTCGGACTCCTGCGGACGACGACGACCGAGCCCCGTTCCGACGAGCAGCTCGAAGCGCTCACCCTGGCCGTCGCCGCCGACCTGCCCGTACTGCTCTGGGGCGAACCCGGCATCGGCAAGACCGCGGCCCTGACCCAGCTCGCCGACTCCCTCGGCCTGCCGCTGACCACCGTCATCGCCAGCGTCCACGAGCCGTCCGACTTCTCCGGGCTGCCGATCGTGGGCGACGACCCGGAGGTACGGGGAGTGCCGATGGCACCACCGCAGTGGGCCGTGGAACTCGTGCGCGCCGGGCGGGGACTGCTCTTCCTCGACGAGCTCTCCACCGCCACCCCCGCCGTGCAGGCCGCGCTGCTCCGGGTCGTCCTGGAGCGGCGGGTCGGCACGCTGCGGCTGCCGCCGGACGTGCGGATCGTGGCCGCCGCCAACCCCCGGGCGTCGGCGGCGGACGGATGGGAGCTGAGCCCGCCGCTGGCCAACCGGTTCGTGCACCTGTACTGGGTGCACGACCAGGAGGTGGTGGTGCGCGGTCTCGGCGGGGTCTGGCCGCGGGCGGAGCTGCCCCGGCTGGCTCCGGAGAGGCTGCCGGAGGCGGTGGCCTTCGCCCGTCGCGCGGTCTGCGGCTTCCTGAAGGCCCGGCCGACGCTGATCCACCGGCTGCCGGGCACCGAGACGCAGCGCGGGGGCGCCTGGCCCTCGCCCCGGAGCTGGGAGGCCGCGCTGACCCTCCTCGCCTTCGGAACGGCGGCCTCCGTGTCGCGGGAGGTGCTGGCGCTGTTGGTGCGGGGAGCGGTGGGGGACGGCCCGGGGCTCGAACTCATGGCCCATCTGGACCGGATGGACCTGCCGGACCCCGAGTCGCTGCTGGCCGATCCGGCCTCCGCCGAACTGCCGGGACGCGGCGACCTGCGCCAGGCGGCGCTCGAGGCGGTGGTGGCCGCCGTCGGCGCGCGCCCGGAGCGGGAGCGGTGGGAGGCCGGCTGGGCCGTGCTGGTCCGGGCCCTGGAGACCGGCGCGCCGGACCTGCTCGTCGCCCCGGCGACGATGCTGGCCGCGCTGCGTCGCGACGACTGGGAGATCCCCGCGTCGGTGGAACGGCTGGCCAGAGTGGTCGGACTCGCCCGGCGCGCGGACCGGTCCGTGGGACGGGCCACCGCCGCGGCCGGCGCCGGGCGTACGGCGGGGGCGCGCCGGTGACGGGGACCGCGCGGCCCCGGGCGCCGCACCGGAAGCTCCCGCCCCCGCTCCCCCGCCCGATGGCCCCTCTCCCGCCGCCGCGCCCGGTGCGGGCCACCGTGGCGATACGGCCGGGCGATTACGGCGGGCAGGGCGGTCACGGCGAGTCGGCCGGGCCCGGCGGCTCGTCCCGTTCCGGCGGGCCGGCCGGTGCGACCGGACCCGCCCTGGACATGGACAAGTTGCTGGCCGCCCGGCTGCACGCCGTCAAGGTGCGGCCCTATCTGGCGGGCGCGCTCTTCGCGTTGCACGTGGTGGAGGACCGTTCGGTGCCGACGATGGCGGTGGACGCGTACTGGCGCTGCTACGTCTCCCCGCGCTTCGTGGCGTCCACTCCGGTGGAGGAGCTGGCGGGCGTCTGGGTGCACGAGGTCTCCCACCTGCTCCGGGACCACCACGGCCGGGGCGAGCGGTACGCGAAGGAGCACGGCGAGTACGGACCGGGAGAGCGGCTGCGGCGCAACATCGCCGCCGACTTCGAGATCAACGACGACATCTACGGCGACGGTCTGCTCCGGCCGGCCGGAGCGGTGCTGCCGTCGCTGCTGCGGCTGCCCGAGGACCTGCTGATGGAGGAGTACCTGCGGACGGCCTCGCTGTCCGGGCTCGCCGGTCTGGCCTGGCTGGACTGCGGCAGCGGCGCCGACGGCCACGGGCGGCCGTGGGAGCTGGGGCCCGACGGGGCCCACGGGCTGAGCAGGCAGCAGCGGGACGCGGTGCGCTTCCGGGTCGCGGAGGGCATCAAGGGCCGGCCGGGCGACGCGCCGGAGGGATGGCGCCGGTGGGCGGAGGAGGCGTTCCACACGCCGCAGCCGTGGCGGCGCCTGCTCGGGGCCGCGATCCGTTCGGCGGCGGGGGCGCCCGGGACGGGTGAGAACCACAGCTACCGGCGTCCGTCCCGGCGTTCGGCCGGCGTCCCGGACGTGGTGCTGCCGAGCCTGCACCGCATGCCGCCCAAGGTCTGCGTGGTCATCGACACCTCGGGGTCGGTGAGCGACGCCGAACTGGGCAGCGCGCTCCTGGAAGTGGCGGCGATCTCGCGGGCGGTGGGCGGGCGGCGCGACCTGGTCTCGGTGATCTCCTGCGACGCGGCGGCCGGTGTCGCCGTGCCGCTCTGCCGTGCGGAGAACATCGAGCTGATCGGTGGCGGCGGCACGGATCTGCGCTCCGGTTTCGCCCGGGCGCTCCGTGCCCGGCCCCGCCCGGACGTCATCGTCGCCCTGACGGACGGCCAGACGCCGTGGCCCTCCGCGCAGCCGCCCTGCCGCACCGTCGTCGGCCTCTTCCCTCGGCCCACCGGCGCCGTGAACGAGGAGGACCCCGACTACGTCCCCGACACGCCCCCCGCCTGGGCACGCGTCGTCACCATCGGCTGACACCGGGCCACTTGGCACCTGGCATCCGGTACCCGGCACCCGGAGGGCCCCGCACCCACTCCGCTTGTCAGGCCGTCCCTGACGTCCTTAAGCTGACCGTCAGGGACGGCCTGACAAGCAGGTCGTCGGTGGAGGAGGTTGCGCCGTGCTCGCCGAAACGACGGACCGGGACGGCCGGGCGTGCTCGTTCTGCGCCAAGCCCG
Organism: Streptomyces sp. NPDC055632; assembly: GCF_053618675.1. Lineage (NCBI taxonomy): Bacteria > Bacillati > Actinomycetota > Actinomycetes > Kitasatosporales > Streptomycetaceae > Streptomyces > Streptomyces sp. NPDC055632. The sequence goes on from NZ_JBSHHY010000004.1 coordinate 310,131, forward strand.
AGGCGGAGGTGACCAAGCTGGTCGCCGGGCCCGGGGTGAACATCTGCACCGAGTGCGTGGACCTGGCCGCCTCGATCGTGGCCGAGTACCGGCCGGGCCCGACCGAGCTGCGGATGCCGATGTGGGGCGAACTGACCGACGCCGAGATGCTGGAACGGCTGCCGCGGGTCGCGGCCGTCGCCGACCAGATCGAGGCCGATCTGCGCATGTGGGTCACGGAACTCCGGCGGCGCGGCGTGACCTGGGCCAGGATCGGCCAGGCGCTGGGCGTCACCCGCCAGTCGGCCTGGGAACGGTTCTCCGGGGAGGAGTGACCCGGGAACGCCATCCGCCCGCCGCGGGTTCCACGGTCAGTTTTCCCGGCCCGCCGGCCGTACAAGGCCGCGGAACGGCCGGAACCGGAGACCGTCGGCCGGTTCGTCCTCGAACCCGGTGAGCACGAGGAGCTGTCGTCCGTCCTCGGCGACGTAGAAGCGCTCCGTCACCGCGTTCGAGGCGACGGGGTCGCGCCCGGCCCGTGCGTCGGCGAGCGAGCGGGCCGCCCCGGCGTCCTCGGTGTCGTACCACGTCGCGGTGAAGCACCGGGCGGTCCCGTCGTTCCGGCGGGTGAGGCGGTGGGGGACGTAACGGCCCGGCGGACCGGCCGAGTAGAGCGCCTGGACGGCGCTGCCGAGGGTCTGCTGGTTGCGGGGGTCGGCGGCGAAGGCCCGGTGGGCTCCGGAACTCGTCCACTGGGCGAAGTTGAGAACGGTCCGGCCGTCGGACCCCGCCAGGCAGTGTCGCGCTAGGTACGCGGTCGGCAGCCGGGTCTCCTCCCAGGCGTCCATGACGCCGGACATGACCTTCCGCTGTTGTTCGGGCCCTTCGGTGTGCCACAGGGACGCCAGGACGAGGCCCGCGTCCGGACGGGTGGGATCGGGCCGTGCGATCGGCCGGAGGCCGGTGACGATGTCGGTCATGCCACCAGCCTCCGACCTCGACCGCGGTTGAGGTCAAGTCCCTTGACTTTTCGGGGCTTTTGCCCCGGGCAGGGGTCAGGCGGTCGGGGTGATCAGGTCGCTCAGCGGCTGGGCGGAGTCGGTGCCGGAGTGGCCGAAGGGAGCGTCGAAGCTCCAGACGAGGAAGAGCAGGAAGACCACCAGGGAGCTGAAGGTGGTGGCCAGCAGCAGTTCGCGGGCGGAGCGGCGGATCTGCAGGGTGTAGAGCAGGCCGAGGGTGACCACGGCACCGGCGACGAGACCGAACCAGACCGCGCCGGGCAGGGTGGTGCCGGCGCTGTCCAGGCGCTGGTGGCGGGCGCTGTCCGCGGCGGCGACCTGGTCGAGCAGCGGCTGGTAGGCCTGGGCCTGCAGCTCGTCGGCCGGGGTGTGGTGGGCGATGTCGCCGCGGATGCGGCCGAGCAGGCCTGCGCCGGTGGCGTCGACGGGCACGCCGTCCTTCATGGCGGGCCATTCGTTGGTGACGGCGTGCTGGGCGTAGGCGTCGATGTGCTCCTTGACCTGGACGCGGAAGGCCGCCGGGTAGACGTCGAGCCGCTGGTCGATCTCGTACAGGGCCTGGGCCTCGCGCTGGACGGTGTCCTCGGCCGCGCCACGGGCCTCCCACACGCCGGCGATCGCCAGGCCGAGCACGATGGCGTAGACGACACCGACCATCATGACCATGTACTCCAGGACGTCCGGGGTCTCGGAGGTGTCCTCGTCCACGTCCACCCGGCGGTGCCGCATGACGGTCGTCGCGATGACGAGCAAGCAGACCAGGACTGAGGCGAGGGTGTAGACGAGCCATTCCGGCACAGCGCAACTCCAGGACGGATGAAGGGAGAAGGAGGGAAGGGGAAGAGGAAAGGAAGGGTGCGGGGCGTCAGGCGCGGCCGCGGCGGCGGGAACCGGGGCGCAGGGCGGCCGCGGCCAGAACGCCCGGGAGGGTGACGACGACCGTGGTCATGGTCGTGGACATCCCGGCCGGGGCCGGACGGGTGGGGCCGCCGGTGTAGTGCAGGCGCGGTACCCAGCGGAAGGCCTGCCGGACCTTCGCCGGAACCGGAACCGAAGCCGAGTCCGGAGTCGAGGCCGCGGTCGGGGCCGGGGTGGTGTCGGGCGCCGGGCCGGCCGGGGGCGCGAACTCCTCGACGTACTCGACGGACTCGATGGGCTCGATGGGCTCGACGTACTCGACGGACTCGATGGGCTCGGCGGACTCGGCGGGCCTCGGCGCGGCGGCCCGGGGTGCCGCGTGGCGGGCGGCCGACGGGGCCGGCCGGGGCGGGGACGTCACGATCGGCTCGACCGCCGGCGCGGGCGAGGACGGTGCCGAGGGCCGCGGCGCGGGTGAAGGTGCGGGCGATGGCGGTACCGAGGGCCGCGGTGCGGGCGGAGGTGCGGGCGTCTGCGGCGCCGAGGGGTGGCACGCGGGCGGGAGGGCGGACGCCGGCCGGGGCGGTTCCGGGTGGCCGTGGCCCATGTCGACCCGTACGTCAGGAGCGCACACCACCAGGTGGTCGGTGGTCGGGGTGTGCTCCATGACGACCGTGGCACCTCCGTGCTGAGGCAGCGGGCACAGGGCCGCCGCGGCTCCCAGACCGACACTGATCCAGCTGCCCACCGGCAGTCCTTTCCCCGCTACGACCCGTTCCCGTACGCCACCGGCCGTCCGAAAGGGGCGGAGGCGTCGTCGCCGTGAGGTGGCGACACAGCGGGTAACGATCATGGACGGGGCAGGTCACGGGCCGTGTTTCATGAAGAGGACCGAAGGCGGGGTCTTTCACCGGAGTGGAGGAATCATCCAGGTGTTCGGCCCTCGTCCTGTCGCCCGAGAGGGTGACTCGCCGTCGTGCCGCGGGCGGTTCACGCCGCCCGGCGGACGGTGACGACGGGGCAGTGCGCGTACGTCATCGCGGCCTGGCTCACCGAGCCCAGGAGCAGGCCGGCGATGCCGCTGCGGCCGCGGGCGCCGACGACCAGCAGGTGGGCCGTCCTGCTCGCCTCGATCAGGACCTCGTGCGGCTTGCCGTCCACCAGGTCGCGTCGGACGGTGACGTCCGGATGGGTGTCCGCGCGGCCGGCGAGCGCGCGGGCCAGCGAGCGCGCCGCGGACTCGGGGGTCGTGCCGGGCGGGGCCTTGTCCGGCTGCCAGGCGTGCACCGCCACGAGCCCGGTCCGGCGCCGCGCCGCCTCGGCGAAGGCGACGTCGACGGCCTCCTCGCTGTCCGGAGAGCCGTCGACCCCCAGAAGGACCGGCCCCGTGCCGTCGGACGCCCCGTGCTCCTCGCGGACGGTCATCACGGGGCAGTGGCTGCGGGCGGCCAGGGACACCGGGGTGGAGCCGAGGAGCACGCCCGTGATGCCGCCCAGTCCCCTGGAGCCGACGACCATCAGGTCGGCGGCCTGCGACTCGGCCTCCAGCACGTGGATCACGTCGCCCGTCACCACGGCCTTGGTCACCGCGAGGCCGGGCGCCGCGCCGAGGGCGTGGACCGCCGCTTCCTGGACCAGGGTCGCGGAAGCGGGGTCCGGCACCACGTACCTGGGCTTGATCGGGACCTCGACGTGGACCACGCGCAGCTTCGCACCGCGCAGCGCCGCCTCCTCGGCGGCCGCCTCCACGGCGGTGAGGCTCATCGCCGAGCCGTCCACCCCGACCACGACCAGATTGCTCATAGCTGGCTGCTCCACTTCAAGCTGCGGGTTCCCAGCCTCGCCCCGTCGGGATGCCGCTGCAATTCCTGCGCCCCCGCGCAGGAGGGGCCGGGCCCGTCCGGGTCAGCTCCTGCGCCCCGCGCGCAGCTCCAGCCGCTCCCCTCCGAAGCGTGCGCGGAAGCCGCCGTCGTGCGAGACCGCGACCACCGCCCCCGGGTACGCCGCGAGCGCGTCCTGAAGGTCCTCGACCAGGTCGAGGGCGAGGTGGTTGGTCGGCTCGTCGAGGACGAGGAGGTCGGCGGGCCGGGTCACCAGGGTCGCGATCCGCAGCCTCCGCCGCTGTCCCACGGACAGGGCGGCGACCGGGACGTGCAGGTCCTCCTCGCGGAACAGGCCCAGGGACAGGAGCCGTTCGGCGTGCTCGTCCGGCGCTCCGGGCCGTCCGGCGGCGAACGCGGCGAGCAGCGGGAGGTGTGTGGAACGCGCGGGCAGTTCCTGCGCGAGGTAGCCGATCCGGGCGGGGCGGCGTGCCGTGCCCGCGTCCGGCTCCAGGTCGCCCGCCAGGACGCGCAGCAGCGTCGTCTTGCCCGCGCCGTTCTCGCCCGTGACCAGCAGCCGCTGCCCGGGCGCGATCGCCAGGAGTCCGTCCAGGCGCAGCCGCTCCCCGACCCGTACGCCGTCGAGCTCGGCGAGGGGGCCCGGGGCCGGGCCGTCCGCCGTCGGGAGCACCGTCGAGAGCGCCGTCGTGAAGCGGAGCGGCGCCGGGGGCTTCGGCACCGGGTGGCGGCGCAGCCGGGCCAGGTGCTCCCGGGCGGAGCGCACCTGCCCGCCGAGCTTGGCCTCGCTGGACCGGCGGTGCTTGCCGAAACCCTGTTTCGGGTCGCGGCCGGCGGTGGAGAGCCGCCTCGCCGCGGCATCGAGCAGTTCCTCCGTGCGGGCCACCTCCTCGACCCACTCCGCGTACCGCTGCTCCGCGCCGCGCCGGGCGGCGGCCTTCGCGGAGCGGTAGCTGGCCCAGCCGTCGCCGTACCGGCGCACGGTGCGCTCGTCCCGGTCGACCTCCAGGATCGTGGTGGCGACGCGCTCCAGGAAGCCTCGGTCGTGGGTGACCGCGACGACGGTGCCGCGGTGGGCGCGCAGTCGTTCCGCCAGCCAGTGCGCGGCCGCCGCGTCGAGGTGGTTGGTCGGTTCGTCCAGGAGCAGCAGTTCGGGGGCCGCGGCCAGGACGCAGGCGAGCGCGAGCCGTGCCTGCTCGCCGCCGGACAGGGAGCCGAGCGGGCGGTCGCGGGTGATCCGGGCGAGGCCGAGGGCGTGTGCCGCGGCGTCCACCCGGGCGTCCGCCTCGTATCCGCCGCGCTCCTCGTAGGCGATGAGCAGCTCGCCGTAGGCGGCGAGCTGCTCGTCCGACGCGTCCGCGAGGGTCTCCTCCGCGGCGCGGAGCCTCCGTTCCATGGCGCGCAGTTCGGTCAGGGCGAGGTCGACGGCGTCCTGCACGGTGCGGGTCGGGTCGAGGTCGAGGGTCTGGGCGAGGTGGCCGACGCCGCCGGGGAAGTGGACGGTGACCTCCCCGGCGTCCGGCGTCTCGGCTCCGGCGAGCAGCCGCAGCAGGGTGGACTTCCCGGAGCCGTTCTCTCCGACGACGGCGGCCTTCTCGCCCGGTCGGACGGTGAGGGAGACCTGGTCGAGGACGGTCCGGGTGCCGTAGGACTTGGTGGCGTTCTTGACGGACAGCTGCGCCACGGCGGGAGCGGTGGCGGACAGGACGGTGGGGGCGCGGTGGCGCATGTGGCTTTCCTCGGGCGTACGGAGGGTCTGCGGGCGGCGGAGACGGCGGCGTCGGCCGTGCCCGGACTCAGACGAAGAAGAAAGCCATGCCCCCACCGTAACAAGGCGTGTCGTACCGCCTCCAGCCGTTTGTTGCGCGCCCCGGACGGGAGGCGGGGCTCAGCGCCGCAGCAGGGCGCAGACGAAGTTCTCCTGGACGGTGCGGACCTTGGCCAGCAGGTCCGGCTTGAGGCTCTTGCTGGTCTGGGTGTTGATGGAGAAGGTCAGGGACCGCCTGCCGTCCGCCGTCGCGACGGCGAGCTGGGTGTAGCCGGGGAAGTTGCCGGTGTGGCCGTAGACGGTGCCGCACCGGGTCTCGTACCGGAAGATCGCCAGTCCGCCCGCGTTGGTGCCGGGTCCGGCGGGCTCCGAGGCGGCGCCGGGGATGAAGCGGCGCTGCTGGTTCCGTACCTCCTCGGAGAGGTAGCCGCGGCCGCCCGCCCAGGCCCGGACGAAGGCGTTCAGGTCCTTGGGCGTGGCCACGATGCCGCCGGAGGCCCACACGCCGGAGGCGCCGAGGGCCTCGCTGATGTCCTCGGGCGGGGCGGGCGGCGTGACGTCGTAGCCGTGCAGGTACGGCCTCGGCATCCGGTAGCCCTGCGGGAGGAGGGTCTGCCGCAGGTCGAGGGGCCGGTACACGAGCTGTTCGAGCAGTTGCTCGTACGGCCGGCCGGTCACCGCCTCCGCCATCAGCGCGACGGCGATGTTGTCGGAGTTCGAGTACGCGTACCGCGACCCCGGCGGGAAGAGCAGACTCCGGTCGGCGACGAAGTCGAGCAGCCGGCGCGAGTCGAAGCGGTGCCTCGGGTCCGCGATCAGGATCTCCAGGAACGCCGGGGCGGTCGAGAAGTCGGGCAGCCCGCTGGTGTGGCTGAGGAGCTGCCGGAGGGTCACCTTGTGCCAGGCCTTCGGCAGGGCGGGGAGGCGACGGCCGATCGTGTCGTCCAGGCCGAGGCGGTGCCGGTCGACCAGGCGCAGGGCGACCGCCCCGCTGTAGGCCTTGGAGACGCTCGCGAGGCGCATGTACTCGTCCGCCCGGGGCGGCCTGCCGGTCCTCGTGTCGGCCACGCCGGCCCGGTGGACCGTCGTCCGGTCGCCCGTCTGCATCAGGGCGATCACGCCGGGCGGCCCGCCGGCCGTCCGGACGAGGTCGTCGAGCTGTCGCTGCAGGGCCTTGTCCGGGGACGGGGGCGGGGGCGTGCCGGTCGCCTGCGCGGCCTGGCCGGCGCCGGCCAGCGCCAGGGCGCCGACGAGGGCGGCGACGGGCAGGCGCAGCCGTGCGCGCGGGCGGGAACGGGCTCCGGGGCGTGCCGACACGGGGGCTCCTTCTCGGTGGGGCGCCGGGCGGACGGGCGTCCGGCGCATGGGATCCGGCCCCAGCATCGGACGCCCCGTCATCCCGCGCCTTCCCGCTGCTCCATCCGGCCGAGGTCCCGGCTCCGGCTCCGGTCCCGTCCCGTATCGCCTCACGAACCGTCCCGCCCCACGAACCGTCCCCGTCACGGGCCCCCCGTCACGCCCCGCCTCCCCCGCCGTCGGCCGACGCGTGCTCAGAACGCGAAGGTCTCCCCGCCGTTCAGGGTGACGCCCATGACGCAGGCGTTGGAGAAGGTGTGCTGCCAGGACGTACGGGTCCCCTCCCAGACGCCGTCCACGGTGACGGTGACGGGGTCGAAGTGCTGCGGGCACGCCCGGTCGGGGTTCGGGGAGGCCAGCAGGCCGTCGAACCCGCCGCCCGCGAACCGGGTCCTGAGTTCGGCGCAGGCGGCCTCCGGGTCGGGGTGCGTGCCGCCGGGGCCGGGCATGCAGCTGAGCGTGACGGCGCGGAGGACGGTGACCGGGCCGGAGCCGGCGCCCTTGCCGACCGAGAGGACGACGGCGGAGGGCGCGTACAGGCTGGTGGAGCCGGCTTCCGCGGCACCGGCGGTGCCGGCGAGACAGAGGAGGGCGGCCGCGAAAATTGCGGCGGAACGACGAAGCACGGGAAGATTCTCTTTCTCATCGAAGGAAGTGAGCGGTGTTTCTCCTGCGATTCCCGCTCATCTTGCGCTTCGGAGTGTGTCTGACACGCAGAGCTACCGCACCTTCACGACCGTTATTCGGACATGCGGGCTCGGTTATCGGTGATCGAGAGGGCGTCGCGGCAGTTCAGGCGCGGTGCGGGGAGTCGTCGGCACGGCCCCGTACGCGCTCCGCGCCGGACGGTTCCCCCTCGTCGGCGGTCGCCGACCTGCTCGCATACGCGTCCGGTTTACCGAACGGCCATTCAGTACGGCCGATTACCGACGCTCCGGACGGCGACCCCGGAGGCGGAAGCGGCTGTCAAACTGGTGATCGATTACCGGTCGCCGGGCGCGTATGATCACCGGCAGCAAGGCCGTAGCGCAGAGGTCGTCGCGCCCACGCATCGAGCTGGAGGACGTCGGTTCGAATCCGACCGGTCTTGCGTCTGCTTCCGCAGTTCTCGTCTTCAGGCCGTGACGGACGCCGGGCACCGGCGCAGGAAACCGGTGGAGTGGTGATGACCCAGCCGACACCCGTGCGGTGCCCCGCGATCGAGCACCCCGACCTGCCTCCCGCCGATCCGGCCCGTCTCGATCCGCTGCTCGCCCGGCTCGCGTCGGACCGGCCCGTCGAGACCGACGAGGCCTTCCCGCTGGGCACCCTGCGCGCCGACGGCCGCGTCGACCTCTGCAAGCAGGGACTCGGCCCGGCCGGCGCGGCCCGGCTCCTTCCGGCCGCCACCGCCTCCGCGCACGCCGCCCACCTGCTGCTCGGCACCAACGCCATCGGCGACACGGGGGCCGCCTCCCTGGCCGGGGCCCTCGCCGGCGGGCACGGGCTGCGCACTCTCTACCTCGGCTGCAACCGGATCGGCCCCGAGGGGGTCGGCGCACTCGCCGCCGCCCTGGCGGACGACACCACCGTCCGCGCCCTCTGGCTCAAGCGCAACCCGCTCTTCGAGGACGGCGCCCGGACCCTGGCCGCGCTCCTCCGCCGCAACACCGCCCTGCGCACCCTCGACCTGGTCAACACCGGGATCGGCACCGGCGGCGTACGCCTGCTGCTCGACGCGCTCCTGGAGCGCGAACGACCCCTGGAGCGGCTCTTCCTCGGTGGCAACGGCCTCGGCCCCGACGCCGCCCCGCTCCTCGCCGCCCTGATCCGGGAGGCGGGGGTGCGCGAGCTGTACGTCTCCGCCAACCACCTCGGGGACGAGGGCGCCGCGGCCCTCGCCTCCGCCGCGGGCGCCTCCGCGCACCCGGTCCGCCTTGGCCTCGGCGGCAACGGCGTCGGCGCCGCCGGAGTACGCGCCCTGGCCGCCTCCCTGGGCGGCGTCGAAGCGCTCGACCTCGGGCGGACCATGTCGGAGCGCAGCCTCGGCGCCCCCGGCAACGAGCCGGGCGACGAAGGGGCGTACGCCCTGGCCGCCGCCCTCCCCGGCAGCCCGCTGCGCCGCTTGGAACTGCGCCACACCGGCCTCACCGGACGCGGCGCGAAGAGCCTGCTCGCGGCGGTGCCCGCGGACGGTCCTCTGGAGTACGTCGGCCTGGGCCCCGGCCTGCCCCGCCGCGTGAAGCGCTCCTTCTCCGCGCGGCTCCGCCCGTCCCGGCCCGCCCACCCGGACCTGCGCGCCATCGGCAGCGTGTACCGGTGAGCGCGGAGGACGCCGGACCGCACGGCGGTTTCGGGCCGGAGGACGGTCCGGTGTGGCAGCGGATCCGGCGCCACGCCGTGCCCGGCTGGATGATCGAGCGGGCCACCGGGCACCGGCTGGCCGGTGACTGGCGGGCGGCCTGCGCGGCCGCCGCCGTGGACGTCCGCTTCGAGCTGCCCGAGGTGGCGGCCCGCCACGGCGCCGACGTGGCCGCCGCCGTGGCCGAGGACCTGCGGCACCTGGCCCCGGACCTGCTGCGCTGGCACCTGCCGCGGCTCCTGGGCGGCCGCACCACCCTCGCCACCGGCCTGAGGATCCTGCTCGCCTCCTACGGCGGCCCCGGAGGGCCGGTCCTCTCGGTCACCACGCCCGCCACGACCGAGGGCCCGCAGCGGCTGCGCCTGCACTGCGCGCCGCTCGTCCCCGAGAAGCGGAACCGGTACGCGGGGCTCGCCCTCGTCCGGGAGGACTGGACCGTGATGCGGCCGTTCTGGGACGCCCGGCACGCGTCCGAGCTGGGCGAGCGGTTCGCCGTCCCGGACGGCCTCGCCGAGCGGATCGCCCGGCTGCGCGCCGAGGGGAGGACGGTCGAGGCCTACGCGGCGGCGGGCGTCGAGTGCGACCTGACCGTCCCCACCACGCGGCCGTACCAGCGCCCGACGGACCCCGAGGCGGTCTTCGCGCGACTGCCCGCCGACCTCACCCGGCTCGTGCCGGAGGTGGCGCGGCTCGCGGCGGCCGGCGCGGGAGGCCCCTACCGCATCGAGAGCGGCTGGTGGTCCCCCGTCGTCCTCGAACGCACCGTGACCGGTGGGCTGCGGGCCCGGACCGTCGAGCGGCGTGTGGCGTCGACCGTCCCGGTCCTGGCCCGGTACGCCTGGCAGCGGCTCCCCGACCTCGAACTGGTGCGGACCGGCCGGATCTCCCCGCCCGCCCTGCACCCGCTGGTCTCCGCCGCGCTGTTCCCCGGCGCCGGACCGGCGGTGGGTCCGCCCGGCCCCGACGCGGGCGGGCCGGTACGGGTGCGCTGCCGCGGCGAGTGGCACGAGGTTCGCTCGCGGGGCGGTGCGCTCGACGTGCCCCACACCCCCGAGGAGCAGCGGCGGGAGCGTGCCCTGCGGGCGTTCGGCGGCGCGGTGTCGGGGTGCTTCGCCGCGCAGCGGTCCTGGACCACGGGCGAGGGACGGCTGCCGCGCGCCCTCGGGGAGCAGCGGCGCGAGCTCTTCCTGCGGGCCCAGCACGGCGACACGCCGGGCGTGGTGGCGCTCCTCGACGCGGGGATGGACCCCCGGGTCCGGGACGCCCGCGGCCGCGGGCTGCTGCACTCGCTCCACCTGCTCGACCACGACGCGCTGCTGCCCCGGCTGCTGGCGGCCGGACTCGACCTGGAGGCGCGGGACAAGGAGGGGCGCACCCCGCTGCTGTCCGCCGTGCACTGGGGCAGTTCGGCGGAGCTGGTCGGGGCCCTGCTCGCGGCCGGCTCCCGGATCGACGTCGTCGACGGGACGGACCTGTCGCTGTCCCAGGAGATCCGCCGCTACAAGCGCGCCGACCTGGCCTTCCTGCGGGACCGCGTCGACGAGGAGTTCCCCGAGCTCGGCTCCAGGGGGTTCGAACGGCACCTGGAGTACCGCGCGACGCACGAGCACGACGAGGACGAGGACGACGCATGAGTACGCTCCGGTCACGGCCCGACCGGGCCCTGGCGGCCGCCGACGCCCTGGGAGCCCTCCTTGGCGCCACCCGCACCGAGCCGGCCACCGATCCCCAGGTGGAGGCGCTGGCGGTGGCGGTGACGGCCAATCAGCCGGTCCTGCTGTGGGGCGAGCCGGGCATCGGCAAGTCCGCCGGCATGGAGCGGCTCGCCGCCGCGCTCGGCGTGCGGCTCGAAACCGTCATCGCCAGCGTCCACGAGCCCTCCGACTTCGCCGGGCTGCCCGTCGTGGGCGAGGACCCGGCCGCCACCGGCGTCCCCATGGCCCCGCCGGACTGGGCGGTGCGCCTCGCCCGGACCGGTCACGGACTGCTGTTCTTCGACGAGTTGTCCTCCGCCCCGCCGGCCGTGCAGGCGGCCCTGCTGCGGGTGGTCCTGGAGCGCCGGGTCGGCAGCCTCGAACTCCCGGCGGCCGTACGGATCGTCGCCGCGGCCAATCCGCCCGCCAGCGCCGCGGACGGCTGGCACCTGAGCCCGCCGCTCGCCAACCGCTTCGTGCACCTGGAATGGAGGCACGACCCGCGCACCGTCGCCCGCGGCATGGCCGGCACCTGGCCGGAGGTGGCGATCCCGGCCGTCGATCCCGCCAGGGTCCCCGGAGCGGTCGCCCGGGCCCGCGGCGCCGTCTCCGGTTTCCTCACCGCCCGTCCGGGCCTGGTCCACCACATGCCGGCCGAGGCCGCCGGACGGGGCCGCGGCTGGCCCTCCCCGCGCACCTGGGAGATGGCCCTGCGGCTGCTGGCCACGGCGTACGCGGCCTCGACGGGCCGGGAGGCGCTGGCCGCCGCGCTCACCGGCGCCGTGGGCGAGGCGGCGGGGATCGAACTGCTCTCGTACCTCGAACACCTCGACCTGCCCGACCCGGACCGGGTCCTGGCCGACCCGGACGCCTTCGCCCTGCCCGAGCGCGGCGACCGGCAGCTGGCCTTCCTCATCGCCGTGGTGGCGGCCGTGCAGGGCGACCTCACCCGGTCCCGGTGGGAGGCGGCCTGGGCGGTCCTCGCCAAGGCCGTGGACGCGGGCGTGCCCGACGTCGCCGCCCGCGCCGCCGCCGACCTCGCCGCGATGCGCGACCTCGACTGGCCGGTGCCCGCCGGCATCGACGCCTTCGTCGAACTGCTCCGGCTGTCCGGCTCGCTGCCGGGCGGCGAGTGAGCGGGGACCGCCGTGCGCCCGGCCCTGGACCGCGCGAAACTGCTGGCGGCCCGTTACCGGGCCGCCGAGGCCCGTCCGTACCTCGCCTCCGCGCTGTACGCCCTGACGGTGGTCCCCTCGGCCGGGGTGCGCACCATGGGCGTCGATCGGCACTGGCGCTGCTACGTCTCCCCCGCCTTCGTCGAGGCGACCCCGGTGGTCGAGCTGGCCGGGGTGTGGGTCCACGAGGTGGCCCACCTGCTGCGCGACCACCACGGCCGGGCCGGGCGCCTGCCCGCCGCCGACCAGCGCGATCCGGTCCGGCTCAACATCGCGCAGGACTGCGAGATCAACGACGACCTGCTCGCCGACGGCCTCGTCCTGCCCGAGGGCCGGATGGAGCCCCGGCTCTACGGGCTGCCCGAGGGCGGACTCTTCGAGAGCTATCTGCCGGCGATCCCTCCGACGCCCCACGGGCCGGACTGCGGTTCCGGCGCGCACGGCGTCCCCGCGCCCTGGGAGCAGGGCGGGGACGGAGGTCCCGCCCGGGTCGGTCCGGTGGAGGCGGAGGCGCTGCGCCGGCAGACCGCCGAGGCCGTACGGGCCCACCGGCGCGCCCGGGGCCGGGTCCCCGGGGGCTGGGCCCGGTGGGCCGAGGAGCTGCTGGAGCCCACCGTCGACTGGCGCCGGGTCCTGGCGGGGACGGTCCGCGAGGCCGCCGCCTGGGCGGTCGGCGCGGTGGACTACACGTACCGCCGTCCCTCGCGCCGCACGCCCGCGCTCGGCGGCCGGGTGGTGCTGCCCAGTCTGCGCAGGCCGCTGCCGCGGGTGGCCGTCGTCATCGACACCTCGGGGTCGATGGGTCCTGACGACCTCGCGGCCGCGCTCGCCGAGGTCACCGGTGTCCTGCGGGAGGTGGGCGTCGGCGGCGACCGGGTCGCCGTCCTCGTGTGCGACGCCGACGTGCACGCCGTGACCCGGGTGCGCAGTGCCGGCGAGGTGTCCCTGACCGGCGGCGGGGGCACGGACATGCGGGTCGGCATCGGTGCGGCGCTGGCCCTGCCCGACCGGCCGAACATCGTGGTCGTGCTCACCGACGGGTACACGCCGTGGCCGGACGAGACACCGTCCTGCCGGCTGATCGCCGCACTGGTCGGGGACGCCCCGCCCGCGCCCCCGCCCTGGGTGGAGACCGTGCGCGTCACTCCCGCCACCTGAGCGGGCGGGGGACGGCCGGCGGCCGCGGGTCGTGATGTCCGTCCTGCCCGTGCGTCCCGAGGAGGCCCCGGGCGCGGTGGCGCCGTGGGCAGGTCTTCTGCCGCGCTTCTCCCCGGTGGGCCACACTGGCGGGGTGCGTATCGTGATGATGACGGCGGGATCGCGGGGCGATGTCGCGCCGTACACGGGTCTGGGGGCCGGTCTCGTACGGGCGGGGCACGAGGTGACGCTGGCCGCGCACGCGGTGTTCGAGCCGCTGGTGGCCGGTTCGGGGGTGCGGTTCCGTCCGCTGCCGGTGGACCCCAGGGCCGAGCTGCACTCCGCGCGGGGGCGGCGGCTGCACGACGCGAGGACCGGCGCGGGGAAGCTCGTACGGCTGGTCTCCCTGGCCCGCAGGGCGGCCGACGAGATGACGGCCGCCCTGGTGGAGGCGGCGCGGGAGGGTGACGTCCTGCTGGTCGGCGGGGCGCTGGGGCCGCTCGGGTACGCGATCGCCGAGCGCCTGTCGGTGCCCGCCGTGGGGCTGCACCTCCAACCGCTGCACCCCACCGCGGAGTTTCCCGCCCCGGTGCTCGGGACGCGGTCGCTGGGCGCGGTGGGGAACAGGCTGAGCGGGCGGGCCGTCATGACGTCGATGGAACTGGTGCTCGCCGGTTCCGTCCGGTCGCTGCGGCGGCACGGGCTCGGGCCGGCGGGCCGGCCCGGGGACCGTCGGGCGCGGACCGTGCTGCACGGCTACAGCGAGCTCGTCGTCCCCCGCCCCCGGGACTGGCCGGCGGGGCTGGAGACGGCCGGGTACTGGTGGCCGCACGTGACCGGGCGGCTCTCCCCGGAGGTCGAGGACTTCCTCGCCGCCGGACCGCCTCCGGTCTTCGTCGGTCTGGGCAGCGCCACCGTCCCCGATCCCGGGCGGGTGAGCCGTGCGGTCGTCACCGCGCTGCGCGCGGCGGGGGTGCGCGGCATCGTCCAGCGGGGCTGGGCGGGGCTTGACGCCGGGGGCGACGACGTCCTGGCCGTCGACGAGGTGCCGCACTCGCTGCTGTTCCCCCGGACCGCCGCCGTCGTCCATCACGCGGGGGCCGGTACGACCGGTGCCGTCCTGCGGGCCGGGGTGCCCGCCGTGCCGGTGCCGGTGCAGTTCGACGCGGCCTTCTGGGCCTCCCGGCTGACCGCGCTGGGCACCGCCCCGGGGGTGGTGCCGCTGCGTCGTCTCACCTCGGGCTCCCTGACCGCCGCCCTGCGCAGAGTGACGGAGGACGCCTCCTACCGCACGCGGGCGCACGCGCTGGCCGACCGGCTGGCCCGGGAGGACGGCGTCGCGCCGGTGCTCGCCGCGCTCGACCGGCTGGCGCGCTGAGGCGGGGACTCCACGGTCGTTCGCCCCGGGGAACGCGACGAAACCCCGGAAGGCGGCGAGACCCGGGGGCGCGACCAAACCCGGGGGTGCGACGAAAGCGTCCCGCCCGCTCCCTGGTCGGGGCGGGCGGGACGGACGTGCGGGTGCGGGCCGTCGGGTCCCGCTTCCCTTACTACTTCAGGCCGTTGCTGATCGCCTTCACCAGTTCGCCGTCGACGGTGTCGCCGTTGAACTCCCAGAAGAAGGCGCCGCCCAGGCCCTGGCTCTTGGCCCAGGCCATCTTGGTGGTGACGGTGGCCGGGGTGTCGTAGCTCCACCAGTCGCTGCCGCAGTGGGCGTACGCGGTGCCGGCGATCGTGCCGGTGGCCGGGCAGGTGGTCTTCAGGACCTTGTAGTACTGGTTGCCCGGCTCGACGCCGGCCGCCGGGCCGGTCGCGGTGCCGCCCGGGGCGGACTGGGTGACGCCGGTCCAGCCGCGGCCGTAGAAGCCGATGCCGAGCAGCAGCTTGGAGCCGGGGACGCCCTTGGCCTTCAGCTTGGCGATCGCGTCCGCGGAGTTGAAGCCCTGCGCGGGGATGCCGGGGTACGAGGTGAGCGGGGAGTGCGGGGCGGTCGGGCCCTGCGCGGCCCAGGTGCCGAAGTAGTCGTACGTCATCACGTCGTACCAGTCGATGTACTGGGCGGCGCCGCCGTAGTCGGCCGCGTCGAGCTTGCCGCCGTTGGAGCCGTCGGCGGTGATGGCCGCGGTGATCAGGTTGTTGGCGCCGAACTTGGCGCGCATGGCCTGCATCATGTTCTTGATCGAGGCCGGGCCGCTGGTGTCGCAGGTCAGGCCGCAGGCGTTGGGGTACTCCCAGTCCAGGTCGATGCCGTCGAAGACGTCGGCCCAGCGCGGGTCCTCGACCAGGTCGTAGCAGGACTGGGCGAAGGCGGACGGGTTCTGCACGGCCTGGCCGAAGCCGCCGGACCAGGTCCAGCCGCCGAAGGACCACAGGACCTTGATGTGCGGGTACTGGGCCTTGAGCTTGCGGAGCTGGTTGAAGTGGCCGCGCAGCGGCTGGTCCCAGACGTCGGCCTTGCCGTCGACCGACTGGTCGGCGGTGAAGGACTTCTCGTAGTCGGCATAGGCGTCGCCGACCGTGCACTTGCCGTTCTGCACGTTGCCGAAGGCGTAGTTGATGTGGGTGATCTTCGACGCGGAGCCGGAGGTGACCAGGTTCTTCACCGTGTAGGGGCCCCAGTTGGTGAAGTAGCCCAGGTTGATCTTGCCGCCGCCGGGGTTCTCGCCGCCACCGCCGCCGGTGGTGCGGACCGCGGTGGAGGCGGAGGCCGGGCCGGTCTGGTCGGCGGTGTCGCGGGCGACGACCGTGTAGGTGTAGTCGGTGCCGGCGGTCAGGCCCGTGTTGGTGTAGGTGGTGCCGGTGACCGTGGCGACGGTGGCGCCGTCGCGCTTGACGTCGTAGTTCTTGACGCCCTTGTCGTCGGTGGCGGCCGCCCAGGTGAGCTTCACCGAGGTGTTGGTGATGTCGCTCGCGGTGGGCTTGCCGGGCGCGGAGGGGGCGCTGTCGCCGGGCTGGGTGGAGCCGTCGCAGGCGGCGCCGTTGAGCTTGCAGCCGCTGGGGGCGCCGGTGCCGGCGCCGTTGAACCCGAAGGAGATGGACGCGCCGGGGGCGAGGGTGCCGTTCCAGCCGAGGTTCTTGGCGGTCCAGTGGTTCGCCGAGTTGGTGACGGTGGCGTCCCAGGCGGAGGTGACCTTGGTGCCGGTGGGGAAGTCCCATTCGACGGTCCAGGAGGAGAGCGTGGTGGTGCCGGTGTTCTTCACCGTCCACTGGCCCTCGAAGCCCGAGCCCCAGTCGGACTTCTTGGTGTAGGTCGCGGTGGCCGAGGCGGCCGCCTCCGCGGGGGCGGCGAGTCCGACCATGGCGGCCAGGGGGAGGAACAGTGCGGTGACGCCCGCGACGGCTCTGGCCCGTCCGCTCCGGGTGACGCTCCGCGGCAGCCGGGTTCGGCGGCTGGGTGTTTCGGTGCTCAACGATGCTCCTCGGATGGGATCCGGGACACAGGCGGCGATCCGTGACCCGCACGCCCTGCGTCGCCCTGAGTACGTGGTGCCCCGCCCTGCGCTCACCGCAGTGCGTCCCGGCGACACTAAGAAGGTCTGGACCAATCGTCAAGAGGTCTGGACCAGATTCCCCGATCGGTCGGAGGGCGCCAAGTCCCGGACCCGGGTCACGCCTTGGCGCTCGGCGGAATCCCGCTTCCGGGAGGTGCGACGGCACCGTCGGGCACGGTGAGCAGACCGGCGTTCTGGGCACGGAGCACCGCGCTGAGCCGGTCCGCGGCTCCCAGCTTCCGGTAGAGCGCGTGCAGGTGCTTGTGCACGGTGCGCGGCGAGATGCCGAGGCGGCGCGCCATGGCGTCGGCCGGTAGCCCGGTGGCGAGCAGGTGCAGGACGTTCAACTCACGGGGCGTCAGCGGCGCCTCCAGGGACCGGTTGGCCCGCTGCCTCCGGTCGCCGTCCGGCGTCTCCCGCAGCGCGTTCAGGAGGGTCCGGTGGTTCGTCGCCGCCCTGAGCAGCGGCTGCACCCGCGCGGCGTACCGCAGGTCGTACGGGGAGAAGTCCCTCCCCGGGCGGTGCACCACGAACCCGCTGACGTACGGGCCGGCGCCGGGGAACGGTATGCCGAGCATGTGCCGCGTCCCGAAGGCCCGGTGCAGGGCGTCGGCCGTCGCGCTGCCCCGCCAGACCCGTGCTCCGGTGATGCGCGCGGCGCTCTGCGGGGTCATGTCCCCGCCGGGTCCGTAGTGGCCGGCGAAGGGATAGCCCTCCCGGATGTGGCGCCGGACCGACTCGTCGTCGTGGTCCTCAGGGCGCGGCAGGGGCGGCCAGAGCGCGACGCTGCCCCGCTCGCGCGTCCAGGGCTCCTCCTTGACCACGACCAGGGCCGCGTCGAGCGCCGTGAGCAGCTCCTCGGCGAGCAGGTGCCAGACGTGCTCGGGGTCTTCGGCGCTCATCACCTCGACCGCCAGATCCAGCATCCGCGCATGCCGTTCCCGCATGACCGCTTCCCCCGAAACCCCTGGTGGACCGTGCCGTGCCACGGTAACCGACCGCCGTCCATACGCACTTGTGCCCATGGCCCGGCCGTCCGGTCCACGTCATGATCGGACACCGGCGCACTCGCCGCCACCGCCCCGGAGGGGCTCGAAGCGCTTCGGAGCGGCTCGGTGGCGCGACGCGCTGCGTCAGCGTGCTGAACGGGGTGGAGCACGGTGAGCAGGGGTCGACGCCCCGCTCGCGTACCCGCTCCGCCGGACGGTACGCGGGCGGCCGCGCCGGGCACCACCACACCGACCGCCGCCGGTGCCCGGTGGAGGTGCCTCCCACCGGTCGGGGGGGCCGGCCCCCGGGCGGGGCGCCCCCCCGGCCCCCCCCCCCCCCCCCCCCCCGGGGGCCGGGGGGCGGGCCCCCCCCCGGTGGGGGGCCCCGCCCCCGGGGCCGGGACGCCGCGAGACCGCCGGACCCCGTCAGACCTCGCCGCGCCAGCCGCCGAGGCCGGCCCCGGAGCGGGACTCGATGAACTCCTTGAACCGCTTCAGGTCGCCGGCGACCTGACGCCGGACGAAGCCCAGCTTGTCCCCGACGGTCTCGGCCACCCCTTCGGGGTCGTGGTCGAGCTGCAGCATGATCTTGGTGGTGTTGTCGTCGATGTAGTGGAACGTCACGACCCCCGCCTGCCTGACCTCACCGCCGACGGTGGTCCAGGCGACGCGCTCGTCGGGGATCTGCTCGGTGATCTCCGCGTCGAACTCCCGCTCCACCCCGTCGATCCTGGTGACCCAGTGGGTGAGGGTGTCGGTGCGCTGCTCGATCCGCTCGACCCCCTCCATGAACGCGGGGAAGTCCTCGAACAGCGTCCACTGGTTGTACGCGGCGGTCACGGGGACGCCGACCTCGATGGACTCTTCGACCTTCGACAAGATGTCCTCCTCTTCCGCCGGATCCCGACGTGGCCGCCGGGGCGGCGGCGGGTCCGGTACGTGGTGTCCGCTTCCGTCTGCCACCCGTGCGGCGGTTCATGCGTCCGGGGCGGTCCGCGCGTGCGGGCGGGCGCCGTGCTCCGCCAGGATCTCGGCGGCCCTGCTCTCGTGGGCGCGGAAACGGCGCAGGTACGAGCGGGCCATGGGGCCGGGCGGTACGCCCCGGGCGAAGGCCCGCATGTTGCGTCCGCCCGTGTTGTAGCCGAGGGCGAGCAGTTCGTCGCGCGTGTAGCGGCGCACGTGGCGCTCCGGGAGGCTCCGGTCGAGGTCCTTCAGGTGCAGGGCGGCGGCGCGGACGGCGAAGGCCGGGTCGTCGCGCAGGTCCTGCCACCGCTCCGACAGGCCGTGCTCCCGGCGGACCCGCTCGAACGTCGCGCGGTGCATGTTGCCCACCCCGAAGGAGGCCCCGGGCTTCCACCACTGCCACAGCCGCTCCAGCAGCGGGTGGTGCGGCTTGTACGCCTCGTTGTGGAGCACGGTCATCACGAGCAGCGGGGAGACACCGGCCTCCTCCGCGCCGCTCAGTACGGACGAGGTGTAGTCGCCCGGATCGTAACCGCCGGGCCTCAGGGGTGGCGTCCGGACGCCGTCGCGGCCTCCCGGCCGGATCCGTCGTGCCGACATCGGTGCAGGCTTCCCGACCGTACTCATGCGCCCTCTCATCCGTTCCGCTGTTCTCGGCCGCGCCCGGGAGTCGGGCGCGCCGTCACGAGGTCCGCGTGCCCGTGCGGTCCGGCCTCAATCCGGCACGTCGCGGAGAGATCCGGAACTCCTGCGGGAACGGGCCTCAGGGCAGGTTTCCCGGCGATCGGCGTGCGGAGGGAGGGGTCGGGAGCGGATTCGTGGGCACTCGCACCGGTGTGAGGATCATCGGTGAGAGGACCGCGCCCGTCACGGGCGTGCGGAGGACCTACGCGGCAACCGCCGCGGCCGTGGTCGCGACCGCCGTGGCCGGAGCCCGCGCGGTGGACGCGGACAGCCCGTGGTACAGGTCGCTCGACAAGCCGCCCTGGCAGCCGCCCTCCTGGGCCTTCGGGGCCGTCTGGACCCCCTTGTACGTGTCGCTCGCCTGGGCCGGCGGGCGGGGGCTGAGCAGGGCGCGGGGCGCGCGGCGCACCGCGCTGGCCGCCACCCTGGGGGCCGATCTGGTGCTGAACGCCGCCTGGAACCACCTGTTCTTCCGCCGGCGCAGCCCGTGGGCGGGCGTGGCCGGCACCGTGCTGCTGGACGTCTGCAACGTCCGGCTCCTGCGGAGGACGGCCGCCGTGGACCGCCGGGCCGCCGGGGCGCTCGTCCCGTACGCCGCCTGGTGCCTGTTCGCCACCGCCCTGAACCTGTCCCTGGCGCGGCGCAACCCCGCCAGGCGGTAGCCCGGCGGAGCGGGACACCGGAAACCGGGGGCCGTGTCAGCGCGGTGCCTCCGCGGGTCGCCTTCCCCAGGCGGTGAGCATGCCGGCCGAAAGGGCGGCGCACTCGTCGGAGTCCAGGTACCGGACCGCCGCGTCGACGGCCTCGTCGTCGACCAGGCCGGTGGCGGTCATGGCCGCCCTGCTCCGTTCCCAGGTGTCGGCCCAGAAGCGGCTGAGGGGGCTGCCGGGCAGCAGCGGCGGCACGTGGATCTCGGCCGCGACGTCCTCCAGCCCCGCCCTCCGCAACAGGTGCGGGTAGGACGGCACCCAGGAGACGTCGGTGCCGATGGTGGCCCGCAGGCCCCGCCACATCGCCCGCATGGCCGTGGTGTACGGCGTGACGGGCGTCCGGTCGCTCGTCAGGTCCACCGCGTCGCCGAGCACCAGCACTCCCCCGGGTTCGAGCAGCTCGGCCAGCGCCGTGAGCAGGCGGTCGTGGTCGGGCAGGTGCATCAGGACGAAGCGCGCGTGGACGAGCCGGAACCGGCCGGGGGCGAAGTCCGGGGCGGTGACGTCGGCCTCCAGGACGTCGAGTCCGGCCGTGGGGCGTTCGGCGAGGAAGCGCACGTCCCGGTCCACGGCGAGCACGCTCGCCACTCCCGCCTCCTCCAGCAGGCGGCGGGCGATCGTGCCCGTGCCGGCGCCCACGTCGAGGCAGTGCCACCCCGGTCCCGCTCCCAGTGCCCGCAGCCGGCGCACGGTGATGTCGTCGTAGGCGAGCGCGCCGTGGTCGATGCGCGCGTCCTCGCCGGTCCGGTCGGGGCGGAAGACGGCTTCGCCGTAACGGCCGCCGTCGGGTTCCGACCGCTCGGGCCGGTCGGGCCGGTCCATGCCGGGGCCTCCTCACGTGCCGGAAGAACGCCGGCCGGTACGTCACGGGCCGACGCCCCGCCATCCTCCACCGGAGCGGGCGCGCCCGGCCGAGGCGCGCCGTGCCGGACCGTCCCGGTCCACCGGACGGCCCGGCGCGGCGCGGGTCCCCGTCCGGCCCCGCGGCCCGCCGGCGAGGCCGTTTGCGGGCCGGGAGAGCGGGCAAGCGGAGGGTCCGTCCGCGGCGGAGGTCCGGGACGGCGAGGGGGTGTCCACATGGTCGAGGCGAATGCGCCGGAGGAGACCAGGGCGGTGTTCGGCGAGTTCGACACCGACGACGACTGGTTGCTCGACGTCCACGAGTTCGGTGGCGCCGTGGAACGGGTGACGGGGCGGAAGTTCGACCCCGATGCGCTGCGGCGCCTTTTCCGCGGGGCGGACGTCGACGGCGACGGCCTGGTCTCGCTTCCCGAATTCGAGGGGTGCCTGAAGGGACTGTGAAAAAGCCGGGGCGCGGGACGGGTCCACACGTCCCGCGCCCCGGCGTCGAACGGGCGGAGGTCAGAGGTCGCTGTCGATGCCGGTGACCGTCGGTGGCCCCAGAGGGGCGTCGTCCTCCGCGATCCCCGCCTTCCTCAACGCGTCCGAGACGAGTTTCGCGGCGTCCAGTTCGGCCTCGTACCGGTCGGCGGCCTCGACTTCGAGGCGGATCGAGAACATGCCGCCCTCGTTCAGGGTGAGCAGGTTCAGGCCTTCGCTCTCGCTCACGTCGGTGTGCTGCGGGGACAGCTCCCTTTCGAGGGCCGAACGCGCGGAGTCGGTGATGCCCGAGGTGAACGTGCCGGGAACGGTGATGACGAACGTGGTCATGGTGGCTCCTCGCGGGGAAGCGGCTGTGGGTGCCGTACCGCTTTCCCCATTCTCCGTGATGAATCCGTCTCGGACGATTTCCGGCTTCCGGTGGCGTACCGGAGAACCGGTTGCGCGGACCGGCCTCAGGCGTTCGCGTGCCGGGGGGAGGCCGTCCGTCGGGGTGCGGCGTGGTGCGCCGGGCCGCGTCCGGTGGCGGCCCGGAGGCTGCGCAGCCACAGGGAGGCCGTGCACAGCAGTCCGGCGAAGAGCGCAAGAAGGCCCACGGAGACCCACATCTGCCGGGTTCCGGGATGCGTCCACGCCGTCCATGCCACCGCGACGGTCCACAACAGGACGGCCACCGCGTAGAAACCGCGGATCCGGCGCAGCTGACGCGCGGCCCGCAGGGAGGTGAGGTGATCTGTCTTCACTGCCATGCCGGCCCGTGTACCCCGAGCCGTGCGATTCACCGGCGGTCCGCACGGTGATTCCCGGAGCGCGGTCCGGGGAGGGGGGCGGAACCGCCCGATCTCCCGCAGAATGGCCGGGAGGACGCCCGGAGCGCGGCGGATCGGGCCGGGAACCGTCGACGGGCCCTTTCCGGAGCGCGGCCCGGAAGGCCGGGGCCGAAGGGAGCCGGTGCCGATGCCGTCGAAGCCACAGCCGGAGCACACGCCCGACGGGCGTCACATCGTCGTCGGCGGTCGCCGGTGGCGCGCCACCGATCCGGACCTCCCCCCGGAGCCGGCCGCGAGGCTGCGCGCCCATCTGATGGCGGCCCGCCGTGCCGTGGCCGCGGCGCGGCGGAAGGACGACGCGGAGGCCGAACGCGCCGCGCGGGCGCGGGTGCACACGGCGAAGGTCGCCCTCGGGGAGCGCGGGGAGCCGTGGTGGGAGCAGAGCCCGGCGGAGCGGAGGGCCCGCTGGAGCAGGGGGTTGGAGGCCCTCGACGGATGACGCGGGGTCCGTTCCGCGGCGGGAGGGGACGGGTGCGGAGCCGAGGTCGATTGTCAGTGGCGGGTGGGAGGGTTGGAGCATCCAGTCGGGAACGAACGCGGGGGAACCGTCATGTCCGGAAACCAGAACTACATCAATCACGTCGCTCTCGTGCTGGACGCCAGTTCGTCCATGTCGCACCTGAGCCGCAAGGTCGTCGAGGTCGCCGACCGGCAGATCGCCTACCTGGCCCGCCGGTCGAAGGAGCTGGACCAGGAGACCCGGGTCACGGTGTACGTCTTCGCGGACACGGTGGAGTGCGTCATCTACGACAAGGACGTGCTGCGGATGCCGTCGCTGAAGCAGCTGTACCGGGTCGGCGGGATGACGTCCCTGCTGGCCGCCGCGCTGAAGTCGCAGGGGGAACTGGCGCAGACGGCCCAGCTGTACGGCGACCACAGCTTCCTGACGTTCGTGCTGACCGACGGTCAGGAGAACGCGAGCCACCGCTGCCCGGGTGCCCCGTCCGGGGATCCGCGCGAGCTGGTGAAGGCCGTGGCCGGGATGATCGAGACGCAGCAGGACAACTGGACGCTGGCCGTCCTCGTGCCGGACCAGATGGGCAGGCGCGAGGCGATGCAGTGCGGCTTCCCGAAGGAGAACGTCGCCGTCTGGGACGCCACCAGCACGCAGGGCCTGGAGGAGGCCGGGCAGGTCATCCAGGAGGCCACCGAGAAGTTCATGGTGGGCCGCACCAAGGGCATCCGGGGGTCCCGGGCGGTGTTCTCCACCGGCGCGGAGGCGGTCAACAAGGACACCGTCGAGGCGGCCGGCCTCATCCCCGCGGACCCGTCGACGTACCGTCTCGTGCCCGTGGAGCACGACACGGCGATCCGGGACCGGGTCGTCGAGTCCGGTCACGCCTACCGCACCGGCTGCGCCTTCTACCAGCTGAGCAAGTCGGAGAAGGTGCAGGCGCGGAAGCGGATAGCGGTGCTGGAGAAGAAGACGGACCGGGTGTACACGGGGCCCGAGGCCCGGGCGCTGCTCGGCCTGCCGGACGTGGAGGTGCGGATCAAGCCGGACCACAACGACGACTTCACCATCTTCGTGCAGAGCACCAGCGTGAACCGCAAGCTCGTGGCGAACACGCGGCTCCTGGTGATGGTCTGACGTCGGGGGCGGGGAAGCGTCCGCGGCGACGCCGGACCGGTCGGTGAGATCCCGGTCGCACGGCTGTCTACGGTCCCGGCGGCCGGGCATGCGGACAGCATGGAAACGAAAGTCGGTTCGGATGGAAAGGCCGGAGGGCGGGGTGTCACGGGACGGTCGCGGAGCCCGTCCGCCGCTGTAGACGGTACGGCCCGCCCGGCCCCTCCGCCGGGCGCGGCACGGTCACCACTGGCTTCTCGAACCATTCGAAGAGGACTCGCATGACTCTCGTGGAACAGCACCACAGACCCGCCGCGGACCGTGTCCGGCGTCTGCGCCGACGGCTGGAGCGGCTGATCGGCGTCGCCGCCACCGAAGGGAACGAACTCCTGGCGCTGCGCAACGGCGACCAGATCTTTCCCGCCATGCTCGACGCCATCAGGTCGGCCGAGCACACCATCGACATGATGACCTTCGTCTACTGGCGCGGCCAGATCGCCCGGGACTTCGCGGTCGCGCTCGCCGAGCGCGCCGCCGCCGGCGTGCGGGTGCGCCTGCTCCTGGACGGCTTCGGCGCCATGCGGATCGAACAGGACCTCCTCGACCGGATGGGCGAGGCCGGCGTGCGGGTCGCCTGGTTCCGCAAGCCGTTGTGGCTGTCACCGCTCAAACAGAACCACCGCTGCCACCGCAAGGCGCTGATCGTCGACGAGCACACGGCGTTCACGGGGGGTGTGGGCATCGCCGAGGAGTGGTGCGGCGACGCCCGGAACGCCCGCGAGTGGCGCGACACGCACGTCCGGGTGCGCGGCCCGGCGGTGGACGGCATCGCCGCGGCGTTCTCGCAGAACTGGGCCGAGTGCCACGACGAGCTGTACGACGACCGGGACCGGTTCACCGGGCACGAACAGTCCGGGGACTGTGTCGTGCAGGTGATCCGCGGTTCGGCGAGCATCGGCTGGCAGGACATGCAGACCCTGATCAGAGTGATGCTCACGAGCGCCGAGGAGCGCTTCCGGCTGGCCACCGCCTACTTCGCCCCGGACACCTATTTCGTGGACCTGCTGTGCGCGACCGCACGCCGCGGCGTCACCGTGGAGATCCTGCTGCCCGGGCCCCACACCGACCAGCGGGCCTGCCGGCTGGCGGGGCAGTACCACTACGAGCGCCTGCTGGAGGCGGGGGTGACCATCCACCAGTTCCAGCCGACGATGATGCACGCCAAGATCATGACGGTCGACGGCGTGGCCTCGCTGATCGGCTCGACCAACTTCAACCGGCGTTCCATGAGCCACGACGAGGAGGTGATGCTGGCCGTCCTCGACGAGGACTTCACCGCCGGTCTGGACCGGGACTTCGAGGACGACATGCGCCGCAGCGCCCCGGTCGATCCCACCCGCTGGCGGCGGCGTGCCGTCCCCCAGCGGATGCGGGAGGCGGCCGTGCTGCCCATCCGCCGGTTCCTCTGACGCACCGTCCGCACCGTCTTCCCGGCCGGCCCGGCCGGGAGGACGGGATCGCCCGTCCGTGACGCGTCGCGGACGGGGAGCGTCGTTCGCCGGAACCGCCCCGGCGCGGGCGGGACCCGGATCAGCGCCGTGCTTCGTCCAGGCCCGCGGAGCGGGCGTGGGATCCGTCGTGCTCCGCACGGGCCGAAGCCGGGAGGACGGTCCCGCCCCAGTGGTCGGCGTCGCGGTCCGGCGCGAACGGGAAGTGGGCGACGATCCGCTTCCCCTCGCCGTGCGGGGCGACCACGACCCGGTCGCTGACCGTGTGGACCATGCGCAGCCCATGGCCGCCGACCCGGGTCGGATCGGCCTCTTTCGCCGTCGGCGCGTCCCCGGAGGTGTCCCACACCGTGATCGTGAGTTCGTCGCCGGACAAGCGCAGGATCAGACCGCAGGGGCCCGGTGCGTGCAGGGCCGCGTTGGTGACGAGTTCGCTGACGGCGAGTTCCGCGTCCAGGGCGAGGGAGGCGGGTACCGCCGCGCGGCCGGACCGCGCGGCCCGGGCGAGGAGGGCGCGCAGGGCGTGACGGGCTTCGGCCGCGTGGACCGCCCCGTCCTCCCAGGCGGCTTCGTGGCGCAGCACGGTGCGCTCGTCCGTTTCCGGCTCACCTGCCTTCTGCTTCCCGGGCGGGATGACCATATGAGGATCTTTCGTCGCGTCTGTCGCTCTTCGGTACGTGCGTGCTCCCGCGCCTACCCCGGTGCCGACCGCACACACCGTGGTCCGCTCCGAGTGCCGCCGAACAGGGTACGCGGTCGAGTCCGGACCTCGCAGGCGCGCTGCCGCACAGCCGCACGGCTCCGCGGCGTAGGGCCGCGCGGGCTCGCGACCGGGGCCGGTCCCCCGGTCAGGGGGTTGGGGGGTGCTCCCCCGGTCCCTGCCGGGCGGGGGCCAGGGGGGTGGGAGAGAGGACGGTCGTCTCCTCTCCCGGTTCCAGGAGGGTGTCCGCCGCTCCGACGATGAGCGGGTCGGGCGTGCCGACCGCCTCCTCGTCCTTGTTCGCGTAGTCGATGCGGGACAGGAGGCTGCGCATGGCTTCGAGGCGTCCCCGCCGCTTGTCGTTGTTCTTGACCACGGTCCAGGGCGCGTGCTCGGTGTCCGTCGCCCGGAACATGGCGACCTTCGCGGTGGTGTAGTCGTCCCAGCGGTCGAGGGAGGAGAGGTCCGTGGGCGAGAGCTTCCACTGCCGCACCGGGTCGACCTGGCGGATGGCGAAACGGGTGCGCTGCTCGGTCCGGGAGACGGAGAACCAGAACTTCACGAGGTGGGTGCCGTCCTCGACCAGCATGCGTTCGAACAGCGGGCACTGGTGGAGGAACAACTCGTACTCCTCCTCGGTGCAGAAGCCCATCACCCGCTCGACGCCGGCCCGGTTGTACCAGGAGCGGTCGAAGAAGACGATCTCGCCCGGGCCCGGGAGGTGGGCCACGTAGCGCTGGAAGTACCACTG
The DNA here is from genome assembly GCF_053618675.1 of Streptomyces sp. NPDC055632. NCBI lineage: Bacteria > Bacillati > Actinomycetota > Actinomycetes > Kitasatosporales > Streptomycetaceae > Streptomyces > Streptomyces sp. NPDC055632. The sequence continues at coordinate 336,833 of NZ_JBSHHY010000004.1, forward strand.
TCCGGCCTCGCGCTCGGTCGGCTTGTCGAGGGCGACGATCCGGGCGCCGCGCGGGTTGAGCCGTTCGGTGAACCGCTGGATGGTGCCGCCCTTCCCCGCGGCGTCCCGCCCCTCGCACAGCACCGTGATCCGGGCGCCGGTCTCCTTGGCCCAGCGCTGCAGCTTGAGCATCTCGATCTGGAGGATCCGCTTCTGCCGCTCGTACGCGGCGCGGCGCACCTTGCGGTCGTACGGGTAGTTCTCCCGCCACGTGCGGATGGGCTCGCCCCCCGCGCCGAGCAGGAGCGGCTGCTCGGGCCGGCTGGTGTCCACGCTGAGCCCTTCGAGCAGGTCCGGTGCGGCCTCCCGGTCCTCCCGGTCGCCCCCGCCGCCCGTACTGTCCACGCCGGTCATCGCGTACTCCGCTCCTTCGACAGATCTGACAAGTCCTTCGGAACCGGTGTGTACCCGGTGGTTCCGATCTCACCGGTTCCACGGCCGCCGGTGTCACCCGGTCGGTCGCCGCGGCCGGTCGCGGTGGTCCCGCGGCCGGGGTCAGGAGGTGCTGACCCCGCTGCGGGCCAGGGCGAACACCCCGACGACGATCAGCGCGACACCGGCCAGCTGGGGCAGCAGCCACCAGCCCGTACGGATGTGCTCCTCGTACAGGAGGACGCCCAGGGCCAGGCTCACCGTGGCGTCGCCGAGGGTGAGGGCGGGCTGGGAGGCCACGAGCGGGCCGCCCTGCATGGCGTGTTCGAGCAGCAGGAGGGCCGCGATCCCCGCCCCGCAGAAGGCGTAGGTCTGCCAGGCCGTCAGGAAGGCGCCGATGCCGCCCTCGTCGAGGATGTGCATCGACGTCTTCATGAGGGCGGCGGTGAGCGCGTAGCAGATCGCGGTGGCGGCGCCGAGGCAGCCCGCCCTGGCCCGGCCGGGCGGCCGGCGCAGCCCGGTGGCGGTGAGTGCCACCACGGCGACGGCGCAGGCCACCAGGACCGGCACCCAGTGCTCCAGCGGGACACGGGTGCGGTTGCCGGTGGGCGAGGCGGCGACGAGGGCCGTCCCGAGTCCGGCCACGACCGCCGCGACGGCCGCCCAGAGGCGGGCGGGCAGCCGTTCGCGCGCCACCAGGGAGGCGATGAGGAGGGCGAGGGGCAGTTCGAGGACGAACAGGGGCTGGACGAGGGCCAGCGGTCCGGTCGCGAGGGCCGCCGCCTGTCCGACGCCGGCGGCGATGACGGCGAGGATGCCCGCCAGCCAGAGCGGGCGGCGCAGCAGGTCGAGGATCAGTCCGGGGCGGAAGGAGTCGGACTGCGGGACGGTGAGCGCGGCGCGCCGCTGGAGCACCGTGGCCAGCGCGTTGCTGAACGCGGCGAAGAGGGAGAAGAGGACCGGCAGGACGACGCCCATGCACCGATCCTGACCGGGCGGCGGCCGTACGGGCGCGGCGACACCGGCCGGGCGCCCGTACGGGGGAACGGACCGGGGGCCCGGTCGGGCCAATGGCGGCTCCTGGTCGGGCGAATGTCGGGCACGCCGGGGTGCCCGGCGCCGCCGCGGTGGTACGTCGTCGGTCATGCAGCCAGGCCCCCCACCGCAGGTCGCCCCGTTCCTCCGTACGGCCGCCGCGTACGCGTGGCGGCTGCTCGTCGTCGGCACCCTCGTCTACGCCCTGTTCGCCCTGCTCGGGCGGTTCCACGAGATCGGGGTGGCGGTGTTCCTGGGTCTGGTCGTCACCGCGCTGCTGCGGCCGGTCGCAAACGTCGTCGCCCGGGGGCTGCCCCGGTCGGCGGCGGTCGCCCTCACCCTGCTGGGCGGCATCGCGCTGGTCCTGGGGGTGCTCGCCCTGGTCGGCGAGGCCGTGGCGGACCAGCGGACGACGCTGGTGCGGGAGTTCCGGGACGGCGTCGGGCGGATCGAGCGCTGGTTGGAGCGGCCGCCGTTCCGGCTGGATCCCGGGGCGCTGTCGGACGTGCAGGAGAGGATCGGGCAGTTCCTCTCCAGCCACCGTTCGACGCTGGTCAGCGACGCGGTGAGCGGGGCGCACCACGTGGTGGCGGTGCTGACCACGCTGGCGCTCGCGCTGTTCTCCTCGGTGTTCTTCCTCCACTCGGGCGACCGCCAGTGGGCGTGGTTCCGGGAGCAGTTGCCGGCGTCCCTGCGGGGGCGGGCGGAGATCGGGGGGCGGGCGGCGTGGCGCACGTTCACCGGCTACACCCACGGGATCGTGCTCGTGGCCGCGACGAACGCGGTGCTCGTGGGGATCGCGCTGTGGCTGCTCGGGGTGCCGCTCGCGGTTCCGCTGGCGCTCCTGGAGTTCGTGGCCGCGTTCGTCCCGCTGATCGGTTCGCCGGTCGCCCTCGCCGTCGCCGCGGTCGTCGCCCTGGCGGCGAAGGGCCCGTTCGTCGCGGCGATCGTGATCGCCCTGATCGTGGTGATCGGCCAGATCGAGGGGCACCTGCTGCATCCGCTGGTGATGAGCTGGGCCGTACGGCTGCACCCGCTGGTGGTGGCGGTCTCGGTCGTCGCGGGCTCGATCGCGGCCGGCATCGTGGGCGCGGTGGTGGCGGTGCCGCTGGTGTCGGTGGTGTGGTCGGTGATCACGGCACTGCGGGAGACAGGCGCGGCGGAACGGCTCACGGGCGAGGACGGCCCGGGACCGGCCCCCGGAACCGGGTCGGGTCCCGGTTCCGGGGGCGGGGACGGTCCGGCTCCAGGGTCCGGACCCTCTTCCGGGAGCGGGGTCGGGTCCGGAGCGGGTGCCGGGAACAAGGCCGGTACCGAATCCGGCGCCGGGTGAAGACGGAAGACCGGCCGCGTGAAGCGGAGGTGTCGTTCCGCTGCCGTCATCGGTCCGACAAATGACGGCGGGCTCGGCGGGTTGACGCGCGTCGACCGGGCCGCCACTCTCTGAGTGCCCGCGCCGTGGATCACACCCTCGGCGCGCCCGCACCCCTGGACCGCGTCCGCATCCGATTCGTGAGGCATTGGAGGCCCGATGGCCGACCGCACCGCACGTTCCCTCCCCCTGCGCCTTCTTCTCTCTATTGTCATGCTCATGGCCGCATCGTCGGCCGGGGTGGTGGCCACCGCGGGCACCGCGCAGGCCGACGGCTGCTACACCTGGTCGCGCACCCTCTCCCAGGGGGCGTCCGGCGCCGACGTCACGGCGCTCCAGATCCGCGTGGCCGGCTACCCCGGCTACGGCGCGGTGCTCGGCATCGACGGCTCCTACGGGCCGGCGACCACCGCCGCCGTCAAGCGTTTCCAGGCCGCCTACGGCCTGGCCGCCGACGGCGTCGCGGGCCCCGCGACGTTCAGCAAGATCTACGCGCTCCAGGACGACGACTGCACCCCCGTCCACTTCTCCTACGCGGAGCTGAACAACTGCAACAGCACCTGGGCCGGGGGCGCGGTGAGCGCGGCCACCGCCAAGTCCAACGCCCTGCGCACCATGTGGAAGCTGGAGGCCCTGCGGCACGCCCTCGGCGACCAGTCCCTCCGCGTCACCAGCGGCTTCCGGAGCCAGGCCTGCAACAGCGCCGTCGGCGGGGCCTCCTCCAGCCGCCATCTGTACGGTGACGCGGCCGACCTCGGCGCCGGACCCCACTCGCTGTGCCGGCTCGCCCAGCAGGCCCGCAACCACGGATTCAACGGCATCCTCGGGCCGGGCTACCCGGGCCACGGCGACCACGCCCACGTCGACCACCGGCCCAGCCGCTTCTGGTCCGCCTCCGGTTGCGGCATCTGATCCGCGAACGGCCCGCGTTCCCCCGGGAGCGCGGGCCACGGCGTCCGTGAACGCCCCGCCGGGAGCGGCCGGGACGGCCCGCGCATGTCCCGCCCCCGGCGGGTAACACGGCGGCAATGACGAACGCACACGACGTGGGGGGCAGACCGGGCCGCGCGCTCCTGCTGCTGCCCGTGCAGGCGGCCCTGGTCGCCGTCCTGGGACTGCTGGTCACCGGGCCCCTGGCCGAACACCTGCCGCTGTCCGCGGAGGACGGCGTCAACCGCGCCCTGGCCGTCCACCGCACCCCTTCCGCGACCTGGCTCACCGACTGGCTGTCCCTGGTGGCCGACACGCAGACCGTGATCGGTCTGACGCTGCTCTGCGTACTGGGCCTGCTCCTCCTGCCCCGGGTGCCCCGGTGGTGGGAGGCGGGGTTCCTGGCCGTGTCCGTGGCCGCGCAGTCCGCGGTCTTCCTGCTCGTCACCCTCGTCGTGGACCGCGACCGTCCCGACGTGCCCCATCTGGACGGGGCGCCGCCGACGTCCAGCTTCCCCTCGGGTCACGTCGGAGCCTCCGTGGCGCTCTACGGGGGCCTCGCCGTGCTCGCGGCCCGGCACCTGCGGGGCCTGTGGCGGAACCTCGTGGTGGGGCTCCTCCTGCTGGTCCCGCTGGCCGTGGCGTTCTCCCGGCTGTACCGGGGCATGCACCACCCCTCCGACGTGGTGGCGGGGGTCCTGAACGGCGCCTGCACGCTGCTGCTCGTGGGGTCCGCGCTGCTGTCGAACGCCCGGAAGGACGAGACGGCCCCGGAGCCGGCCGTCCGCGGCGCGCGGCGGGCCGTCGTCGTGCGCCACCCGCACGCGTGCGGCGACGAGACCACCGCCCGGGTACGGGCCGTACTGCACCGACACGGATACACGGAGCAGCGGTGGACCGATACGACGCCCGAGGACCCCTCGGGCGCTTTGGCCGCCCATGTGGCCGGGAGGAACGCGGGGCCGGCCGGATCGGCCGGTCTGACCGGTCCGGTCGCTCTGGCCGATCCGGTCGATCCGACAGGCCCCGTCGATCCCGTCCATCCCGTCCATCCGGTCGATCTCGTCGTCGTCTGCGGCGGGGACGGGACCGTGCGCGCCTGCGCCGACGTGGTGGCCGGGACCGGGATCCCGCTCGCGATCGTGCCCTGCGGCACCGGGAACCTCCTCGCCCGCAACCTGGACCTGCCGACCGAACCGGTGGCCGCCCTGCGGGAGTCCCTGTCCGGGCGGGCGGTCGGACTCGACGTGGGCCGGATACGGGGCGACGGGCTGGCCCCGACGCGGTTCGCGGTCATGGCGGGCGCCGGGTTCGACGCCGCCATGGTCCGGGACGCCTCGCCGCGGCTCAAGGAGCGCCTGGGCTGGGCCGCGTACGTGCTCTCCGCCGCGCGGCACCTGCGGGACCCCCGGATGCGGCTGTCGATCCGGCTCGACGGGGGCGCCCCGCTGGAACGGCGGGCCCGCATGGTCGTCATCGGCAACGTCGGCGCCCTCCAGGGCGGGCTGCCGCTGCTGCCGGAGGCCCGGCCCGACAGCGGCCGCCTGGAGGTCGTCCTGCTCGACCCGCGCGGGGTGACCGGCTGGCTCGCCGCCGCCGGGTACCTCGTCTCCCGCGTGCCGGGCGGACGGGCCCCGCACGCCTCCGGCGCGCGGGAGCGGACCGCCGCGCACGGCGCGCTGGAGTACTTCGGCGCGGAACGCGTCGACCTCCGCTTCGCCCGTCCCCAGCCGCGCGAGCTCGACGGCGACGTCCTCCCGGCGGGCACCCGGCTGACGGCGGAGGTCGAGCCGGGGGCGCTGCGGGTGTACCTGCCCGCGCCGGTCCGGATCGGCACGCCGGCCGGGAGCGGGAAGGACGAGCAGGGCGTAGAGGACGGGACGGAGGTGGAGGAGCATGGGCACCGCGACGCGCGTACCGCAGCTCGGTGAGGTCAGGGCCGTGGAGGCCGAGCTGCGCCTCCAGGGCGAGACCCTCTCCGGGGAGGACGCCTGGGCCACGCTCCGCCGCTACGGGGGCTGGGCGCTCGTACGGGACTCCTTCGTGCGGTTCCGCTACGCCGACGGGTTCAGCCACTCCCGGGCCCTCGCCCTGCAGACCGTCCTGGCGATCCTCCCCTTCGCCATCGCGGTCATAGGACTGTCGGGCGCGCTGCACACCGAGGAGGTCGGGCGGATCGCCGAGCTGCTGATACGCCGGATCAGCGGCCCCAGCCAGGACGTCGTGGACGACGCCCTGCAGGCGAGCCGGCGGCACGCCGGGAACGGCGGCGCGCTGGCCCTCTGGTTCGGCCTGCTGTTCTCGATCTCCAACGTCACCACCGGCATGTGCCAGGTGGAGCGCGGCGCCAACCGCATCTACGGCGTCGAGCGCGACCGGCCGTTCCTCCACAAGTACGTCCGCGGGCTCGTGATGTCGGTGCTGGCCGGACTGCCCCTCGGCCTCAGCTTCTGCGTCACCGTCCTGGGCTCCGACCTGAGCCACGCCCTGATCGAGGTGTACGACCTGGCCCCGGGCACCCGCCTCGCGTGGGACCTGCTGCGCTGGCCGATCGGGATCCTGCTGGCCGTCCTTGCGACCAGCGTCGTCTTCCGCCGCTCGCCCCGGCGCCCCCAGCCGGGCCACACCTGGCTGGCCTTCGGCGCCACCGTCCACCTGCTGCTGTGGCTGGGCGCGACCTGGGGCCTGAGCCTGTACGTCGGCTCCGGCGGCTCCTTCACCACCGTGTACGGCCCGCTGAGCGCGTTCGTCGCGCTGCTCCTGTGGTCGTACCTCACCTCGCTGTCCCTCTTCCTGGGCCTGTCCTTCGCGGCCCAGCTGGAGGCCGTACGGGCGGGGGTCGACGCTCCGGTCAGCGAGGACCCCGGGGTCTGAACGGCTCCCCCGCCCGCGTACCACGAAAGGAACCGTACCGACCATGACAGAGCGTTCCCCCCGGCCCTGGAGGCGTCGCCTCGGGCGGTTCGTGACGAAACACGGCGGGCCCGACGCGCGGTTCGGCGCGCGGCTGGTGGCGGGCACGGCCCTCACCGCCCTGGCGGCCGTCCCGTTCTCCCTCGCGCTGGTCCTGGTGGAGTCGCACTGGACTCCGCTGCACCGGCTCGACCAGGGCGTGGCCGAGCGGCTGCACCGCTCCGCGCTCGACCATCCCGGCTGGGTCCAGGTGCTCGACTTCCTCACGCACGTCGCGTGGGGGCCAGCGACCATGCGGATCCTGGTGGCCGGGGTAGTGGTGTGGCTCCTGTGGCGGCGGGCCCACCGGCTGGCCGCCTGGGCGGCCGTCACGGCGATCGGCGGCGGCCTCGTGGGCCTGCTGGTGAAGAACGTGGTCGAGCGCGCCCGGCCGCACCTGCCGGATCCCGTCTCCCACGCGCCCGGGTTCTCCTTCCCCTCCGGGCACTCCATGACGGCCGTGACCTCCTGCGCCGTCCTGCTGCTCGTCCTCCTGCCGCTGGTCCCGCGCGCGTGGCGGCCGGTGCCGTGGGTCCTGGCCGCGGTGGCGGTGCTCGGCGTGGGCTACACCCGCGTCGCCCTCGGCGTGCACTGGGTGAGCGACGTGGTCGGGGGCTGGCTGCTCGGCGTCGCGGTGGTCACGGCGACCACGCTCGCCTTCGAGGCGTGGCGGGGCGACGTCGGCCGCCCCCGCACCACGCCGGCCGAGGGCCTGGAGCCCGAGATCACGACGGAGAACCCGGAACCGGCGGGCCGACCCGGGTCCCGGTAGGACCGGGCCGTTCAGGCCAGCAGGAGGATCGCGAGGGCGCCCGAGGCGTCGACGACGCCGCACCACTCCGACCAGGCCCGGGGGACGACGCGGCCCGAGCGGTGGTGGACGAGGTCCCACAGGCCGTGGGCGAACCAGCCGGCGGCCAGGACGTACAGCGCGGGCCGGCCGTCCAGGGAGAGGACGAGCACGGCCGCGGCGCAGAAGGCGGCGAGGCCGGCGAGCTGGACGGCGAGCGTCCGCCGGTCGCGGAGCTCGCCCCGGGCCGCCCCGAAGCCCAGGTAGCAGAGGGGCATGACCACGAGCAGCGCGGCGAGGAAGCCGGTCGGCGGGGCGCCGTCGACGAAGGTGACGAGGGTCAGGGCGAGGGCGAGCAGGGTCGGCCAGCGGTGTGCGAGGAAGCGGATCGTCATGGCGTCCACTGTCCGGCGCGGACGCCGGAACGGGGCGGTTTCCGGTTCCGTACGTCCGTCTCCTTGGGGTGGACGTCCGTGCGGGATAGGGTCGTTCGCATGGGGGGACGCGCCGAGCGCCTGGTGGTCGTCGTCGGTTTCGAGGCGGCCGAACTGCTCGACATCGCCTGTGTGACGACGGGGCTCGCCATGGCCAACGGGCTCGGCGGCGCCGACGGCGTGCCGTACCGGGTGCGGGTGGTCGGGCCCGGCGGGGGTGCCATCCGCTGCGGCACCGGGCTCGTGCTGGGCAGTGACGAGTCGCTGGAGCGCACGCGGGGTCCGCTGGACACGCTCGTCGTCTCGGGCGGTCTGGGGGTCGAGCGGTTCGCCGCGGACGCCCGTCTCGTCGGGCACGTCGGACGCCTCGCCCGGGAGAGCCGCCGGGTGGCCTCCGTCTGCACGGGCGCGGGCGTCCTGGCCGCGGCGGGCCTCCTCGACGGCCGACGGGCCACCACCCACTGGCAGTTCGCTCCCCTGCTGGCCGCGCGGCACCCGGGCGTCTCGGTCGACCCGGCGCCGCTGTGGATCCGCGACGGGAACGTGTACACCTCGGCGGGCGTCACCAGCGCGCTCGACCTGACCCTGGCGTTCGTCGAGGAGGACCACGGCTCCGAGCTGGCGCGCCGGGTGGCCCGACACCTCGTCGTCTACATGCAGCGGCCGGGGAACCAGACCCAGATGAGCCTGTTCACGGCGGCGCCGCCGCCCCGGGACGACACGGTCCGCGCCCTCGTCGCGCACATCGCGGCCCGTCCCGACGCCGATCTGGGCACGCCCGCCCTGGCCGCCCGGGCGGGGCTGACGCCCCGGCACCTCACCCGGCTGTTCACCGAGCACCTGGGGCAGCCACCCGGCCGGTACGTCCGCGCCGTCCGCACCGAGGCGGCCGCACAGCTCCTGGTGTCCACCTCGCTCCCCCTGGCCTCGGTGGCCCTCCGCTGCGGCTTCGGGACGCCGGAGTCCCTCCGCAAGGCCTTCACCGACCACTACGGCGTCCCTCCCTCGCGCTACCGCGACAGCATGCGCTCCACGGGCGGCCGGTAGGTCCGTGGCGGGCCCGTGGTCCGGTCGCCGGGCCGCTCCGGCGGACGACCCGACAGGAGGTGCGCATGGGCGGGCCGTTCGGGGGCAGACGGAGGGGAGAGCGCATGGGACCGCTCTCGTCGGCGGGTCCGCGGCATCCCCCGTTCCGCGGACCCGCCGCTCTGGTCGTACGGCCCGCACCGGGCAGGGTGCGGGCCGTACGCCGTCCCCCCGCGGGGCGTTCTCGCACGCGGTGGACCGCGCACCGTGCCGCCGGACCGTTCAGCCGTCCCCCCGGTCCCGCTTCGGGGACCGACCGGGCCCCGTGGCAGCCCCGGCGCCGGCGCTCGTGGCCGACGCGCAGGAGATCACGTTCCCCGGACGTCCGCCAGGCGCCACAGAGGAGGTACGCGGCGCGGCGACGCCTCCGCCCTCAGGTTCCGGTAGAGGTCGTCGGCCTCCAGCGGCGTGAGCACGAGCCCGCCCAGGAGCATCCGGGCGGCACCGAGCGACACCGGGTGCGCCCCGGTGTCGGCCCAGATCCGAGCCGGTCCCACGCCGCCGGTCCCGTGCCCTCGCACCACGCCCCGTCCGGCGGGGCGGTGTCCCGGCGGGAGCACCGGGTGGTCAACTCCGCAGGTGGGAGGCTCCGTTGAGGTCGAGGATCGAGCCGGACGCCCATTCCGCGCCGGGAGAGGCGAGCCACAGGACCGCCCCGGCGATCTCGGCGGGGGTCGCCACCCGGCCGAAGGGGCTCTGGGCGCGGATCGCGGCGCCCTCGGGTCCCTCCAGGCGCGGCGAGACCCGCTCGGTGGCGAAGAAGCCGGGCGCGACCGAGGCGACGGCGATCCCGTGCGGGGCGAGGGAGACCGCGAGCGACTGGCCGAGCGCGTGGACGGCCGCCTTGGTCGCGCCGTAGGCCGGGTGGTCGGGTTCGCCGCGGAAGGCGCCCCGGGAGCCGATGTTGACGATCCGTCCGCCCGAGCCCTGGTCGATCATGCGCCGGGCCGCGAGGTGGCTCAGGTTCGCGGTCGCGAGCAGGTTCACGGAGACGTGCCGCCGCCAGATCTCCGCCCACTCCTCGTACGGGGTCTCGGCGAGGGGGTGGCGGAGGTTCACCGCCGCGTTGTTGACCAGCACGTCGATCCCGCCGAGCGCCCCGGCCGCCGCGTCGACGACGGCCGCGGCCGTCCCCGGATCCGCGAGGTCGCCCCCGACGAGGGCGTGCCCCGTCCCTTCGAGGGAGTCCAGGGTCGCCCGGGCCTCCTCGGCGCGCGAGGCGAAGTGGACGGCGACCCGGTCGCCGTTGGCCGCGAACGCCCGGGCGACCTCCCTGCCGAGGCCCCGGGAGGCGCCGCTGACGAGGACGCGGCGGCCTGTTGCGGGCAGGTTCATGGGGATGCCTTCCGGTCGGGGACGTGCCGTCCGGCATTCTGCACGCCGTCCTCACCCGCCCCCGACCGTCCCCCGCCCCGACCGTCGGACGGTCAGGAGACCGTCAGGACGATCTTCCCCGTGGTGCGGCCCTCTTCGCCGATCGCGTGGGCCTTCGCCGCCTCGGCGAGCGGAAGCACGGTGTCGGCCACCGGCCTCAGCTCCCCGCGCTCCACCAGGGCCGCGAGCTCGCGCAGGCCGAGGTGGTCGGGTTCGACCAGGACCCAGGCCGCCCGCACGCCCTCCGGGGCGGCGGGGACGTCGTCCGGGCCCGGCAGGGTGATCAGCCTGCCCCCGGGGCGGAGCACCTTCAGGGAGCGCTCGGCCGTCTCCCCGCCGATGCCGTCGAGGACGACGTCCACGTCCCGGAGGACGTCCTCGAAGCGGACCTCGCAATAGTCGACCACCTCGTCCGCGCCCAGCTCCCGCACCAGGGCGTGCTTGGCCGCGCTCGCCGTGCCGATGACGTACGCCCCGCGGGCCTTGGCGATCTGCACGGCGAGGTGTCCCACCCCGCCGGCCGCCGCGTGCACGAGGACGCGCTCCCCCGGGCGGACGTCCGCCGCGTCCACGAGGGCCTGCCAGGCGGTGAGCCCGGCCAGCGGCAGCGCCGCAGCCTCCACGTGGGTCAGGGAGGCGGGCTTGGGGGCGAGGTGCCGGGCCGGGGCCACCACGTACTCGGCGTAGGCGCCCGCCTGGCGGGGGAAGAGCGGCATGCCGAAGACCTCGTCCCCGGGGCGGAGGTGCCCCACGCCGGGTCCGACGGCCTCCACCGTGCCCGACACGTCCCAGCCGACGGCCGGGACTGCGCCCCAGCCGATCAGGGCCCCGCTCGCGCGGGTCTTCCAGTCCACGGGGTTCACCCCGGCCGCGTGGACCCGCACCAGGACCTCGTTCAGGCCGGGCTCGGGACGCTCCACGTCCCGCTCGACCAGGTTCTCGGGACCGCCCCAACGCTCCACGACCACCGCACGCATGCCGTCCGCCTCTTTCCGTCTCGATCGGTGCGCCCCGGAACCCTTCCGCGGCGACGGGTCCACGATCCGGTGCGGCGCCCGCCCGTGGTGTTGGCCGTCCGGCCACCATGTGACAGGATTCGGCCATGGGAACGACACACGGCCGGACGGTGCGGAACGAGCGGGACGGGGTCCGGGCGGCGCCGCACCGGATCGCCGTGCTCGCGCTCCCCGGCGTGCCCCCGTTCGAGCTCGGCATCCCCTCCCGGGTCTTCGGCAGCGCCATGGACTCCGAGGGCCGCTCCCTATACGAGGTCACGGTCTGCACCGTCGACGGCGCCCCCGTGCCCAGCGACGCCGGTTTCACCGTGCAGCCCGCGGCCGGCGCGGAGGCCCTCGCGAGCGCCGACACCGTGATCGTCCCGCCCACGCACGCCATGCCCGAGCTGGTCCTCGGCGGCCCGCTGCCGCCCGGGGTCGCCGCGGCCGTCGCCGCCATCCGGCCCGGCACCCGTCTGGTGTCCATCTGCACCGGGTCGTACGTGCTCGCCGCCGCCGGGCTCCTCGACGGCCGGCCGGCCACCACCCACTGGCACCTGGCGCCGGAGTTCCGCCGGGCCTATCCGAAGGTCAGGCTGGACGAGGACGTGCTCTTCGTGGACGACGGCGACGTCCTGACCTCCGCGGGGGCGGCGGCGGGCGTCGACCTGTGTCTGCACATGATCCGCCGCGACCACGGCGCCGCGACCGCCAACCGCACCGCCCGCATCTGCGTCGTGCCTCCCTGGCGGGACGGCGGACAGGCCCAGTTCATCGCCCGGCCCGTCCCGGAGCCCACCCTGGCCGACACGACCGCCACCCGCGCCTGGGCCCTGGAGCACCTCGCGGAACCGCTCACCCTCGCCCGGCTCGCCGAGCACGCCCGGATGAGCCTGCGGACCTTCACCCGCCGGTTCCGCGACGAGGTCGGCCTGACCCCCGTCCAGTGGCTCACGGCCCAGCGCCTCGAACTCGCCAAGCAGCTCCTGGAGACGACCGACCTCCCGATCGACCTCGTCGCCCACCGCGCCGGCCTGGGCTCGGGCAACTCCCTGCGCGCGCACATGCGGACGGCGTTCGGCGTCTCCCCCGCCGCCTACCGCCGCGCCTTCGGCGCCGGCGCGGACGCGGTCCCGGTCGGCCGAAGCGGGATGTGACGTCGCGTCCGTTTGGAGCACGGGGCTCAGGGCAGCCGAGGTGCTACGGACAAGACACAGCGAGAGGTGCGAGTCGATGTCGACCGGAATCGTCCTGGCCATCGTCGTTGCCGCCGTCGTGGTGGTCGCGCTCGTCACCGTCGCCGCGGTGAACCACCGGCGACGGGCGCGTCTGCGCGACCGGTTCGGACCCGAGTACGACCGGGCCGTCGAGGAGACGGGCAGCAGGCGGGCCGCCGAACAGGACCTCGACGCCCGGGAGCGGCGCTATCGAGAACTGGACATCAAGCCGCTGCCGAGCGGCACGAGGGAGCAGTACGCACAGCGGTGGAAGGAGCTCCAGGAGGAGTTCGTCGACGCGCCCGAGGGCGCGGTGCACGAGGCCGACCGGCTGGTGACCGCCCTGATGCACGAGCGCGGCTACCCCACCGAGGAGTACGAACAGCGGATGCGCGACCTGTCCGTGCGGCACGGCCGCACGCTGGAGCACTACCGGGCCGCCCAGGAGGTGCACGCCCTGAGCTCCTCGCGGTCGGCCACCACCGAACAGCTGCGGGAGGCGATGGTGCACTACCGGGCCCTCTTCGACGACCTGCTCACCGACGACGAGCCGGCCGGCTCCCGCCGGTCCTGACACGGAGGTGGAACACATGCGCGATCACGACACGGCCGAACGCGGGACGTCGGCCGAACCCCACGGAACGACGGACCGTCACGAAACGACGGACCGGCCCGGACACAAGGACCAGTACGAGGCGGCCGACCGGGCCGGAGTGACGGAGCACCCCGGAGCGACGGACCGGTCCGGCGTGACGGAGAGGCCCGGAACGACGGAGCGCCCCGGAGCGCCGGACCGGTCCGGCGTGACCGACCGGTCCGAGAAGACGGGCCCGTTCGAGAAGACGGAGCGGCGAGAGAACGAGGACCGGGATCCGGCGGCCGAGCGGTCGCCCGTCCCCGCGGAGCGGGGCACGGCGTCGGCGCGGGAGCCCGGCCTCCCCGGACAGGACGCCCGTCGCCCCGTTCAGGCCCCGAGGCCCGAGGAGCCGGGCGTCCGTCCCGGCCCGCTGTCGAGCGCCGTCGGGCACGGGGACGACGAGCACGTCCCGGACCTGCTGAACGCGGCGGACGGCGACGCGTACCGCGAACGCTGGCGCGAGGTCCAGGGCCGGTTCGTCGACGACCCGCGCGAGGCGGTCCACTCGGCCGACGAGCTCGTCGCCGACGTGATGAAGACGCTGGCCGCCGCCTTCGCCGAGCACAAGCAGACCCTCGAAGGACAGTGGAGCGAGGGACGGGAGGCCGACACGGAGGCCCTTCGCGTGGCACTGCGCGAGTACCGCTCCTTCTTCAACCGGCTCCTGACCACCTCGGCCCCGCAGCGGTAGGGGAGCCGGCGCCGCCGAGAGCGGGGCGGGGCGGAACGGGGCGTCACAGCGCCGCGTGCGCCCCGCCCCGCTCCCGGCCGCCCGGATGGCGGTGCCGCCAGACCCAGAAGACCGCGGAGGACACCAGCGCCCACCCCGCGAGCACCACGAAGGGGAAGAGGTGCTGGTGTCCTCCGAAGTACACCGCCGTGTGCTGCGCGTTCACCGAGGCGCCCGGCGGCAGCCACTGGCCGATGTGCCCGAGCGGCGACGGCAGCAGCGGCCAGGACACCGCTCCGCCCGACGAGGGGTTGCCGAGGAGCACCATCAGCCCCCAGGTCGGCAGCATGGCCCAGCGCCCGATCAGGGTGTTGAACATGGAGAAGACCATGCCGGAGGCGAACATGGTCAGCGCGAGGATCAGCCACGACTCGACGAACGGCAGGTCGAGGGCGCCGAGCAGCCAGTCCACGGTCGCGGCGATGGCGAACCCGCCCAGCAGGGCGTAGAGCGCGGTGAAGGCGATCCGTTCGGCCGGGTTCAGCGGCTTCGCGTGCACGCTGAGCTGAATGGCTCCCACGAACCCGATGATCACCGCGGCGAGCGAGACGTAGAACAGCGCGAGGCCGCGCGGGTCGCCCTTCTGGAGCGGTTTGACGTCCGCCACCGTGACCGGCACTCCCGTCGCCCGGCCCACCTCCACTGCCGATTCCACGAGGAGCTGGGCCACCGAGGCCCCCGAGGCGCCGGCGACGTCGAAGGACACGCGGCCGTCCCGCAGGGTCATGACGGCGAAGACCTCCTGCTCGTTCACCGCGTCCAGCGCCCCGGCGCGCGTCCGGTAGGGCCGCAGTTCGAGCGAGGAGTCGAGAGCCCGCTCCATCCCCTCGGTGAACGTCCTGCCGGCGGGCGAGTCCGCCGCCCCGATGACGGCCGTCGGGATGTGACGGGGAGTCGGGTTCGCCATCGTGTACGTGTACGAGCCGGCGAACAGGGCGGCCGCAGCGGCCAGGATCAGGACCAGCACGGTCGCCGGGAGGAAGGGCGAACGGGCGAACGCCGTCCAGCGCTCGGACCGGCTCGGCGGCCGTCCGTGGGCGCCGTGCGGCGGCGCGGCCCGCGCCTCCTCCCCTTCCGTACCGCCGTCCGGGAGGCCGTCGCGGGGAGAACCGCCCGGGGAGCCGTCGCGGGAAGGGTCGTCGCGGGGAGGAGGGCCGTCGTCGTGCGTGTCGGACATGATCTCCACACTAATCCGACCGAACGGGATCTCCGCCCCTTCCACGGACCAAACGCCCCAAAGCCCATCGGGCCGGGCCCGCGTACGCCGCGAGGGCGAGGGCCGGCCCCTCGATCCGCAGGGTCGTGGCCGATCCGGCCGGCCGGGCGAGGACCGCGTGGTGCAGTCGCAGGCGCACCGGTCCGAGCGCGACCCGCCACGTCCACCGCCGCCGTTCCTCGTCGACGCTCTCCACGACGAACCTCACGGAGACGCCGAGGAACGAGAGGACCTCACCGCGCATGCCGGGCGCGATCCGGGCGCCGTCCGCGCGGACCGCCCTGATCTGCGGCGACCACGTCGGCCAGAGGGCGGGCACGGCGTAGCGGGCCCAGACGTCCTCGACGGGTGCCGGGCCCGCGGCCCGCAGCGTCACGGCCGCCACCGGTCCGTCCGGTCCTCAGCCGACTCGGCCGTGGACGAACTCGTCGAGGGCCTTGCCCGGTCGCAGGCCCGCCGTGCCGCCCTCGTCGTGGAAGCTGCCGAAGCCGAGGAGGGTGACGGTCTCGCCCGCCTTGAGCGCCTCCGCGATCGCACCCGCCTCCTCGACCGTGCCGAACAGGGCGTCGACGACCCGGCCGATCTGTTCGGACGAAGGGGTGTCCCCGTCCGCCACCTTGTGCGTGACCGCCTCGATCAGTCCGGACCTGTCCATGCGACGCATCCACTCCTCG
The DNA here is from genome assembly GCF_053618675.1 of Streptomyces sp. NPDC055632. NCBI lineage: Bacteria > Bacillati > Actinomycetota > Actinomycetes > Kitasatosporales > Streptomycetaceae > Streptomyces > Streptomyces sp. NPDC055632. The sequence goes on from NZ_JBSHHY010000004.1 coordinate 352,686, forward strand.
GTAGGAAGACCGGCGGGACGGCAACCGTTCCGTGCACCGGTCACCGCCGCCAGGGAGCACCATCGTCACACCGTCGCGGCGGCCCCGCACCCGGCGCGCACGGTCGTAGGGTGCCCGTGTGCACAGTGTGGAACTGCTGCCCGACGCGTCGACCGAGCGGGCCGTCCGGGAGGCGTGGCGGCGGCTGGCGGACGCCGGTCTGCCGAGCCTGGCCGGGCACCGCCATCCGACGAACCGGCCCCACCTCACCCTCGCCTCGGCCGACGCCCTGCCCGCGGAGGTGCGCGCCCGGCTGCTCCGGGTGCTCGCGGAGGCGCTGCCGGTGCCCCTGCGCCTCGACGGGTTCGCGCGGTTCTCCGGCCGGTTCCGCGTCCTGGCGTGGGCCGTGCGGCCCGACGACGCCCTGCTCCGGCTGCACGGGGCGGTGTGGCGGATCCTGGGCGAGGCGCCGGAGAGCGGCAGGCCGCATCCCCTCCTCGATCCGGCCCGCTGGGTCCCCCACGTCACGCTCGGCCGCGCGCGCGACGCCTCCTGGGACGTGCCGGCCGACGAGGTGTTCTCCTCGTCGGCCGGCGCGCCGGCGGGTGTCGTGACCGGGGCGTGGACGGCCGCCCGCAGCTACGACTCGGTCACCCGTACGGTGGAGGGCCTGGCCCCCTAGGGCGTGTCCGGGGCCGGCAGGAAGCCCGTCCCCCGGAAGTAGGCCAGGTAGCGCACGAGGACCTCCTCCGTCAGGGCCGGTGGGTGTACGCCGAGTTCCGCCGCCGCGGCGGCCGTGCGGCGGGAGTCGAAACGGCGTCCGTCCACGTCCACCCCTCCCCCGGCGCCCCCGCCCTCGCCCAGGAACAACTGGGCGGCGTTGTCGGGGCGGGCCGCGACGAGCGCCCGCCACTCCTCGGCGGGCACCCTGCGCAGCTCGTGGCCGAGCGTCTCGGCGACGGCGAACACCCGCTCCAGGTCCGGTGCGTCCGGATGGGTGAACTGGAAGGTCTCCGTGCCGTCGCGTCCGGCCGTGACGAGCGCCACCACCGCCGCGCTGACGTAGTCCACGGGCACCCAGCCCGTCGATCCGTGCGGCAGGTCGGGGACCGCCTTCGCCTGGAGGCAGCCCTTGATGAGCTGCCACAGCAGGTCGCGGTCCTGGCAGGCGCCGGTGGTGGTGTCGCCGCTGATGCGGCCGGGCCGGTGGACGGTGACCGGGAGGCCGCGTTCGCGCGCCAGGCCGACCAGTCCCTCCGCGACCCACTTGCTCTGCGCGTAGCCGTCGGGCAGGTCGTCGGCCGGGCCGGGCGGCGTCGTCTCCGTGACCGTCACGGGGCCGGCCGACGGGGCGTGGACGCTCGTCGTGGACACGTAGTGCATGCCGGGCGAGTCGGACTCGGCGAGCATCCGCAGCAGTTCCCCGGTCCCGGCGACGTTCGCGGCGCGCAGGTCGCCGTAGCCGGCCGCGAAGTTGACCCGGGCGCCGTTGTGCAGCACGGGGCCGAGCCCGCGTACGAGCGCGGTGCGGGCCTCCGGAGCGAGGCCGAGGCCCGGGGCGGCGAGGTCGCCGGGCACGGCGCGGATCAGGCCCTGGTAGCGGTCGCGCCACAGGCCGTACCGCCGCAGGTTCTCCCGCAGCCGGTGTACGCCGTCCCGTTCGTCCGACGCCCGGACCAGGCAGTCGACCGGTTCGCCGGTCGTCTCGATCAGGTCGCGCAGCAGGAACGCGCCGAGGAAGCCGGAGGCGCCTGTCAGGAAGGGCCGGGGCGAGGGGCGGGAGGGGCGCCGTCGCGCCGGGTCCGCCGGTGCGGGCGTCCGTCCGGCGCCGGTGACGTCCCCGGGGAGGCGGACCTCCGCCGCCCAGTCCACCGGTCGGGGCCCGTCCGGCGGGGCGGTGCCGTCCTCCGGGTCCGCCAGGAGGCGGGCGACGCCCTCGACCGTCGGGGCGGCGAACAGGGCGCGCAGCGACAGGCGCCGGCCGCACTCCTCCTCGATCCGCCGGGCCAGGGTCACGGCGAGCAGGGAGTGCCCGCCGTGGGCGAAGAAGTCGTCCGTGACGCCGATCCGGGGCACTCCGAGCGTGCTCGCGAACACCTCGCACAGGGCCCGTTCGCGGTCCGTGCGCGGCTCGCGTCCGCCGGTGCGCGGCTCCTCGGGCGCCGGCAGGGCCTTGCGGTCCGTCTTGCCGTTGGGCGTGAGGGGGAGCGCGTCGAGGCGTACGTGGGCGGAGGGGACCATGTGGTCCGGCAGGACGTCCGCCAGGCGGGCCCGCACCTCGGCCGCGTCGGGTCCTGCCGTCCCCTCGGCGGGCACGGTGTAGGCGACCAGGCGGCGGTCGCCGGGGCGGTCCTCCCGCACGACGGCGCAGGCGGCGGCGACGCCGGGCAGCGCGGTGAGCGCCGCCTCCACTTCGCCGAGCTCGATGCGGAAGCCGCGCAGCTTGACCTGGTCGTCGACGCGGCCGGCGTATTCGAGCTGTCCGCGGTGGTTCCACCGGGCCAGGTCGCCGGTGCGGTACATCCGGCCTCCCGCCCGGTCGAACGGGTCGGCCACGAACCGGGCGGCGGTGAGCCCCGGCCGGTCGTGGTACCCGCGGGCCAGGCCCTCGCCGGAGACGTACAACTCCCCCACCACGCCGGGCGGTACGGGGGCGAGGCGGTCGTCGAGGACCCGGACCCGGGTGCCGTCGACGGGCGCTCCGATCGGCACCGTGCGGTCCGGGGCGAGCGGGCCGTCCGTCTGCTGGAAGCCGCTCATGGTGGCGCAGACGGTGGTCTCCGTGGGGCCGTACGCGTTGACGAGGTGCCGTCCGCGCGCCCAGGTCCGGGCGAGGGCGGGTGGGCAGGCCTCGCCGGCGAGGACGATCGTGGTCCCGGCGGGGAGCGAGTCCGGCGGCATCACCGCGAGGGCGGCCGGCGGGAGCGTCAGATGGGTGATGCCGTGGTCGCGGACCCGGGCGGCGAGGGCCGGTCCGGGCAGCAGGGCGTCGCGCTCGTCGATCTCCAGGCAGGCCCCGGAGAGCAGGGCCATGCACAGCTCCCAGAAGGCGGCGTCGAAGCTCACCGACGCGAGGTGCAGGACCCGGCTGCCCGGGGTGAGCCGCAGCCGTTCCCGCTGGGTCGCGGCCATCGCCCCGACGCCCCGGTGGGTGACGACCACGCCCTTGGGGCGGCCGGTGGAGCCGGAGGTGTAGATGACGTACGCCGGGTGGGCCGCGTGCGGGACGGACAGGGGGACGGACGGGTCCGGGGCCGGTTCGCCGTCTCCCGGGTACAGGTGCGGGACCGTCGTGCGCGGGAGGCCCGGGTGGAGTTCGGGGGTGGTGAGCAGCAGGCGGGGGGCCGCGTCGTCGAGCATGTGCGCGAGGCGGGCGGCCGGGTAGCCGGTGTCGAGGGGCAGATAGGCCGCGCCGGCCTTGAGCACGCCGAGCAGGGCGACCACCAGGTCGTTGCCCCGGGGCAGTGCCACGGCGACCCGGTCCTCCGGGCCGATGCCCCGCGCGGCGAGCCGCCGGGCGAGGGCGTCGGCGCGCGCGTCGAGTTCGCGGTAGGTCAGGGTGGTGTGCGCGTCGCGGACGGCCGGGGCGTCCGGGGTCCGCCGTACCCACCGGGCGAGGAGGTCGGGGAAGGTCTCCTCCGGCAGGTCCCGGCGCGGACCGGTCCCCCACCGGACGAGGCGCGCGTGTTCGGCGTCGCCGAGGACGTCGTAGGCCTGCAGGGGCAGTCCGGGGTCCTCGGTGACGGCGCCGAGCAGGCGGACGAGCCGGTCGGCCAGGCCGCGCACCGTGTCCGCGTCGAAGAGTTCGGTGGCGTAGTCGACGGAGGCCCGCATGCCGCCGGGCGCGTCCTCGCCGCCGGGCGTCTCCACGAAGGTGAACGCCAGGTCGAACTTGCTGGCGCCGAGGTCGACCGGCATGGCGTGGACGGTGAGGCCGGGGAGGTCGACGGGGGCGGCGGGGGTGTGGTTCTGGAGCACCAGCATCGTCTGGAACAGCGGGTGGTGGGGTGCGCGCGCCGGGTTGAGGAGTTCCACGAGGCGTTCGAAGGGGACGTCCTGGTGGGCGTGGGCGGACAGGTCGAACTCCTTGACGCGGTCGAGGAGTTCGCGGAAGGTCGGGTCGCCGCTCAGGTCGGTGCGCAGCACGAGCGTGTTCACGAAGAAGCCGACGAGGTCGGCGGTGGCCTCGTCGGTGCGTCCGGCGACGGCCGTGCCCAGGGGGACGTCCTCGCCGGCGCCGTGCCGGGAGAGCAGGAGCGCCAGGGCCGCCCGGAGCACCATGAAGACGCTGCACCCGTTCGCGCGGGCGAGCGCGGCGATCCGCCGGGCCGTGGCGTCGTCGACGGCGAAGTGGTGGGTGGCGCCCCGGTGCCGGGGCGCGGGGGGACGCGGGCGGTCCCGGGGCAGTTCGACGCATTCGGGCAGTCCGGCCAGGGCGTCCCGCCAGAAGGCGAGCTGGCGCGAGAGCGGGCTGTCGGGGTCCGTGTCGTCGCCGAGGAGTTCCCGCTGCCACAGGGTGTAGTCGGCGTAGTCGACGGGCGGCGGGGTCCACTCCGGGGCCGTTCCGCCGAGGCGGGCGCGGTAGGCGGTGCCGAGGTCGCGGAGGAGGGGGGCCAGGGACGAGCCGTCCGCGGCGATGTGGTGGACGACGAGGACGAGGACGTGGGAGTCGTCCGCGAGCCGCAGCAGGGTGGCCCGCAGGGGCAGTTCGCGTTCGACGTCGATCGGTTCGGCCACGGCCGCGGCGATCCGGTCGGCGCGCTTGTCCTCGTCGACGGAGTCGAGGAGGAGCACCGGCCGGGCGTCCTCGGGCGCGAGGACGTGCTGCACCGGGTCGCCCGCCCGCTCGGGGAAGACGGTGCGCAGGGGGGTGTGGCGGGCGACGACGTCGTGGAGGGCCCGGCGCAGGGCGTCCACGTCGAGCGCGCCCTCCAGGCGTGCCGCGAAGGGGATGTTGTACGTGGCCGAGGGGCCGTCGAGCCGGTGGAGGAACCACAGCCGCCGCTGGGCGTACGACAGGGGGAGCGCGTCGGGCCGGTGCCGCGGGACCAGGGGCGGGCGGGCCGGGCGGGCGGCGTCCTCCAGGGCGGCGGCGAGCGAGGCGACGGTGGGGTGTTCGAAGAGCGTGCGGATCCCGGTCTCGGCGTCGAGCGCCGTGCGGATCCGGCCCACGAGCAGGGTGGCGAGCAGCGAGTGGCCGCCGAGCGCGAAGAAGTTGTCGTCGGCGGCGACCCCCGGCAGACCGAGGACGTCGGCGAACAGTCCCGCGAGGATCTCCTCGCGGGCGCCGCGCGGGGCCCGCCCGGTCGTGTCCGGCGCGGTGGCGGGCGCCGGGAGGGCCGCCCGGTCGAGCTTGCCGTTGGGCGTCAGCGGCAGCTCGTCCAGGGTCTGCACGGCCGAGGGCACCATGTACGCGGGCAGGCGGCTGCCCAGGTGGGCGGTGAGGGCGGCCGGGTCGGGCGTGCGGCCGGGGGCCGGGACGACGTAGGCGGTCAGGGCGCGGTCGCCGGGCAGGTCCTCGCGGACGACGACGCACGCGGCGCGCACCGACGGGTGGGCGCGCAGGGCGGCCTCGATCTCGCCGGGCTCGATGCGGTGGCCGCGCAGCTTGACCTGCTGGTCGGCGCGGCCCACGTAGACGACGTCTCCGCCGGGGGTGCGGCGGACGAGGTCCCCGGTGCGGTACATGCGGCCGCCGGCCGGGTCCGAGGGGTCGGCGACGAACCGGGCGGCGGTCGTGCCCGGCTGTCCGAGGTAGCCGCGCGCGACCCCCGGTCCCGCGAGGTACAGCTCGCCCTCGGCGCCGTCCGGCACGGGGTGCAGCAAGGCGTCCAGGACGAGGGCGCGCACGCCGTCGAGCGGTCGTCCGACGGGCGGCGAGCCGTCCGGGTCCTCGTCGGCGGTGATCCGGTGCAGGAGGGCGAAGGTGGTGGCCTCGGTGGGGCCGTAGGCGTTGAGGACGCGCGTGGCGGGGTGGGCGGCGGCGAGCCGCTGGAGCACTCCGGGGGCGGCGGCCTCCCCTCCGGCGGCGGCGAGGCGGAGCAGGCCGAGGGCGCCCGGGTCGGTCTCGGCGAAGACGTTGAACAGGGCGGTGGTGAGGAACGCCGCGGTGACGCCGTCCCGGGCGACCAGCTCCCTGAGCCGCTCGGGCTGGAGCACGCCGTCCGGTGCCACCACGATCCGGCCGCCGCGCAGCAGCGGCACCCAGATCTCGAAGGTGGCGGCGTCGAAGACGTAGGCCGAGTGCATCAGGACCGCGTCGGTCGCGCCGTCGCCCCAGGTGCGGTCGGCCGCGAGCGCGGCGACGTCGGCGTGGGTGACGCCGACGGCCTTGGGCAGGCCGGTGGAGCCGGAGGTGAACATGGTGTACGCGAGCCGGGCGCCGCCGACGCCGGCGGGCAGCGGGGCGGGGGCGGCGGGGCGGCCGTCCCGGACGCGGCCGGCGGCGTCCACGGTCACGATCCGCGTCCCGGGGCCGAGCGTCCGCACCCAGGGGTGCGTGCGGTTCGCCTCGTCGACGACCAGGAGGCGCGGGGCGGCGGCCCCGGTCACCCGGGTGAGCCGGTCCTCGGGCCAGCGGGGGTCGAGGGGCACGTAGGAGGCGCCCGCGCGCAGGACTCCGAGCGGGGCGGTGACCTGGGCGGCCGAGCGGCCGAGGAGGAGGCCGACGCCCTCCTCGGCGGTCGCGCCGAGGCCGGTCAGGGTCCCGGCCAGGTCGTCGGCGAGGGCGCACAGCTCCCCGTACGTGAGCCGTTCGCCGGCCCCGGCGACCGCGACCGCGTCCGGGCGGGCGGCGGCGTGCCGGGCGACGGCGTCCGGGAGGCCCGTGGTGAGCACGGCGGCCGGGAGGGCGGCGCCCTCGCCGCGGGCGAGCAGCGTCTCGCGCTCGCCGTCGAGCAGGACGGACACGGAGTCGGCCGGGCGGTCGAGGCCGTCGGCCAGCGCCGTCAGGAGGGCGCGCATCCGGGCGACGGTGCGGGCCGTCTCCTCCCGGTCCAGGGCGCCGGGGCGGAAGCCGAAGGTGACGCGCAGCGCGTCGCCGGGGGCGATGGTCAGGGTGAGGGGGTAGTGGGCGGCGTCCGTGCCCTCGAACCCGGTGACGGTCAGGCCGGGCAGGCCCTGCCGGGCGGTGCGCAGGGTCTCCTCGTCCAGCGGGTAGTTCTCGAAGACGGCCAGGGTGTCGAAGAGCGTGTCGAGGCCGGTCGTCGCGCGTATCTCGGTCAGTCCCACGTGCTGGCTGCCGAGCAGCCGGCCCTGTTCGTCCTGGAGCCGGGTGAGGAGTGCGGCGAGGGTCTCGCCGGGGCGGAGGGCCAGGCGCACCGGCACGGTGTTGATGAAGAGGCCGATCATCGACTCGACGCCGGGCAGCTCCGGCGGGCGGCCGGACACGGTCGTGCCGAAGAGGACGTCCCGGCGGCCGGTGAGCCGGGAGAGCAGCAGGCCCCAGGCGCCCTGGACGAGGGTGTTGAGGGTGAGCCGGTGGGTGCGGGCGGCCGTCCGTAACCGCTCGCTGGTCGCCGTGTCGAGTTCGAGGACCAGGGTCTCGGGCAGTTCGTCCGCGCGGGCCGCGTCCGCCGTGCCGCGCCCGGCGAGCAGCGTCGGCGCCTCGACGCCCGCCAGGGCGGTGCGCCAGGCGTCGAGGGCGGCGGGCTCGTCCTGCCCGGCCAGCCAGGCGAGGTAGGTGCGGTACGGGGTGACGCGGGGCAGGGTGAGGTCGTCGCCCCGGTGCGCGTACAGCTCGAACAGCTCGCGCACGAGGAGCGGCATCGACCAGCCGTCGAGCAGGATGTGGTGGCTCGTCATCACCAGGCGGTGGCGGTCGGGTCCGGTGCGCAGCAGGGAGAACCGCATCAGCGGCGGGGTGGCGAGGTCGAAGCGCCGGGTGCGGTCGGCGGCGAGGAAGGCGCGGACCCGCTCCTCGGTCGTCCGCCCGTCGTCCGGGGCCGTGAGGTCGTGGTGTTCGAGCGGCACCGGGACCTCGGCGGCCACGGCCTGCACCGGTTCGTCGAGGTCCTCGTGGAGGAAGCCCACGCGCAGGTTGGCGTGCCGGCGCAGCAGGGTGCCGACGGCGGCGTGCAGCGCGGTCGTGTCGACGGTGCCTTCGAGGGTGAAGGCGAACTGCGCGGTGTAGACGTCGACGGCGTCGGAGTCGTAGAGCGCGTGGAAGAGCATGCCCGCCTGCAACGGCGTCAGCGGCAGGACGTCTTCGAGCTGGAACCCGGTCACTTGCGGCCACCCCACTTGTTCTTCAGTCGGTCGAGCTGGTTCTGGTCGAGGGAGACCAGGGGAAGGTCGGACGGCGTCCAGCCGCCCGCGTCGGGCCGTTCGGCGTGTTCGGCGATCGCGTTCAGGGCCCGGTCGAAGGCGTCGGCGAGGGCCGTCACGTCCTCCTCGGCGAGGAGGTCGGCGGGCCAGGTCCAGCGCGTCACGAGGCGCGGCCCGCCGGGCCGGTCCTCGGTGTGGGCGTTGATGTCCAGGACGTGGTGGACCGGCATGTCCCGGTCCTGGGCGGCCGGGCCGCCGCCGTCGAGCACCACCTGCCAGTCGGCGTCCCCGTCGCCCGCCGGGTCCTCCGCCGCGTACCGGCCGAGGTAGTTGAAGCCGATCTGGGGTTCGGCGGCGCCTTCGAGGCGGGCCCGCGCGCCGGGGTCGAGGCGGCGCAGCACGCCGTGGCCGATGCCGTGGTCCGGCACGGCCCGCAGCTGCTCCTTGACGCGTTTGACGGCCCGGTCCACGAGGTCGGCGCCGAAGCGGGCGGGGTCGCGCGGGTCGAGGGGGCCGGGGTCGAGCAGGACCGGGTGGAGGCTGGTGAACCAGCCGACCGTACGGGACAGGTCGAGGTGTCCGGCGATCTGTTCGCGGCCGTGGCTCTCCAGGTCGAGCAGCACGCCGGTGCCCTCCGGGCGCGGTGCGCCGGTCCGGTCGGCGCGTTCCGCGCGCCAGGAGCGGACGGCGAGGGCGAGGGCCGTGAGCAGGACGTCGTCGACGCCGGCGTGGAAGGCGCTCGGGGCGGTGGTGAGCAGCGCCCCGGTGCGGGCGGCCGCCGGGTGGGTGGTCAGGGTCCGGGTCCGGCCCGCGGTGTCCCGCGCGGGGTCGAGGGGCCGGTCGGCGAGCGGCGGGTCGGACGCCCGCGCCACCGTCTCCCACAGCGGGAGTTCGGCCGCGCGGGTGCCTTCCCGGGCCTGGGCGGCGAGGAGCCGTGCCCAGGAACGGTAGGAGGTGGTGACGGGCGGCAGGACGGGGGCGGTCGCCCCGGCGGGGGCTTCCGGCGCGGGACCGGTGGCGGCGGGGGCGTGTGCCGGGCCGGTGGCGGTGGTTTCCGGCGCGGGACCGGTGGCGGCGGACACGGCGCGCCAGGCCGTGGCCAGGTCCTCGACGAGGACGCGCCAGGACACCGCGTCGACCGCCAGGTGGTGCACGACGAGCAGCAGGCGTCCGCGCGTCCGGGGGCCGGCGTCGCACCAGACCGCCTCGAACACCTCGCCGTGCGCGGGCCGCAGCCGTTCCCTGGCCCGCTCGCCGGCCTCGGCGAGGGCGGCGCGGACCCCGTCCGCGTCCCGTCCCGCGACGTCGATCCGGGTGAGGCGGGGGCGGACCGGCACGGTCCCCCCGGGCAGGGTCTCCAGGGCCGGTTCTCCCCCGGCGGTGCGGGTGACCCGCACCCGCAGCATGTCGTGGTGGTCGACGAGGAGCTGGAGCGCGGCGGCCAGGCGCTCCTCGTCGGCGTCCTCGGGGGTCCGCAGCACCGCGGACTGGTTGTAGCCGTCCGTGGGGCCCGGCCGGTCCAGGAACCAGGCGGCGATGGGGGTGAGCGGCATGGTGCCCACGCCGTCGTCGGCCGGGGCCGGGGTCCGTCCGTCGAGCTCCTCGGCGGCCGCCGCGATCGCCTCCGGCGTGCGGTGCAGGAAGACGTCCCGGGGGGTGATGCCGAGCCGGTTCTCGCGGACCCGGCTGACCAGCTGGATGGAGAGGATGCTGTCGCCGCCCAGGGCGAAGAAGTCGTCGTCGGTGCGGACGCCGGGCAGGCGCAGCACCGTGGCGAACACCTCGCACAGGATCCGCTCCCGCTCGGTGCGCGGCTTCCCGCCGTCCCGTCCGGCCTCCGCGGAGGGGCGGGCTGGCGCCGGGAGCGCGCGCCGGTCCGTCTTGCCGTTGGGCAGCAGCGGCAGCGCGTCCAGGGGGACGAAGACGGCGGGGATCATGTACGGCGGGAGGGACGCGGCAAGCCGTTCCCGGAGCGCGGGGGCGTCGGGGACGCCGGGACCGCCGGGTTCGGGGACGGTGTAGGCGACGAGGCGCTGTTCGCCGGGCCGGTCCTCGCGGACGAGCACGGAGGCGGCGGCGACGCCGTCGAGCGCGGTGAGGGCGGCCTCGATCTCGCCGGGCTCGATGCGCAGGCCGTGCAGTTTGACCTGGTCGTCGGCGCGGGCCACGTAGACCAGGAGGCCGTCCGCGGCGCGGCGGACGAGGTCGCCCGTGCGGTACATCCGTGTGCCGGGAGGTCCGAACGGGTCGGCGACGAACCGTTCGGCGGTCAGGCCGGGGCGGCCGAGGTAGCCGCGCGCCAGGCCCTCGCCGGCGAGGTACAGCTCGCCCACGACGCCCGGCGGGACCGGGGCGAGCCCGTCGTCCAGGACGTACGCGCGGGTGTTGTCGACCGGCCGGCCGAGCGGCACCGTGGCCGTGTCCCGGGTGCCGGACGCGGCCGGGGCGGACGTGCTCGTGCCGGACGCGGTCGTGTCGGACGCGGTCGTCGTGCCGGACGTCGCCGTCGTGCCGGGCGCCGTCGGGTCGGCGGTCCGGTGGCGGTGGGCGGTGGCGTCGATGGTCGCCTCGGTCGGCCCGTACAGGTTGTGCACCTCGGCGCCCCAGGCGCGTCCGGCGCGTCCGGCCAGGGACGCGGTCAGCGGCTCGCCGCCGCACAGGACGGCCCGGAGGGCGGCCGGCGGTTCCTCGCGCCCGGTCTCGCCGAGGACGAGGGAGAGGAGCGAGGGCACGAACTGGGCGATCGTCACTCCTTCCTGTCGCATCCGGGCGAGGAGTCCGGCCGGGTCGTGGTTGAGGGACGGTGGCACGGGGCAGGTCGCGCCGCCGTGCAGCAGCGGCAGCCAGGTCTCCCACACCGAGGCGTCGAAGCTCGGCGAGGTCCGGGCGAGGACGCGGTCGGCGTCGGTGAGGGACAGGTGGTCGGCCATCCACGCCATGTGGTTGGTGAGCGCGGCGTGGGTGACGACGACGCCCTTGGGGCGGCCGGTCGATCCCGAGGTGTGGATGACGTAGGCGGCGTCCCGCGGGTCCGGTACGGCGTCCGGTACGGGCTCCGTACCGGCTTCCGCCGCCTCCGGGCCGTCGACGACGAGGACGGGCACCGGCAGGTCCGGCAGCGTCCGCAGGGTCGCCGTCGAGGTCACGAGGAGGACGGGCCGGGCGTCCTCGACCACGAAGCCGAGCCGGGCGGCGGGGTACTCCGGGTCGACCGGCAGCCACGCGGCGCCGGTCTTGGCGACCGCGAGCATGGCCACCACCTGGTGGGCGGTGCCGGGCAGCGCGAGCGCCACCACGTCCCCGCGGCCGACCCCGCGCCCGCGCAGGAGGCGCGCCACGGCGTCGGAGAGTTCGTCCAGTTCGGCGAAGGTCGTGTTCCGTTCGCCGTCCCGCACGGCGACCGCCCCGGGGGTGCGGTCGCGCTGGGCGCGGAACGCCTCGGGCACGGTCCGCGCCCGCACCTGCCGGGCGGGGCCGTGTCCGCTCCGGACGAGCGCGGCCCGCTCGTCCGCCGTCAGGACGTCCGCCGTGCGGATCCGCCGGTCCGGGGCGGCGGCGAGCGAGCCGAGGAGCCGGGTCAGACGGGCGGCGAGGGCGTGCGCGGTGGAGTGCGCGAAGAGGTCGGTGGCGAACTCCAGGTTCCCGTCGAGGCCGGCGGGGCGGCCCTGCTCGTCCCGGCGCTCGGTGAACGTGAACGTGAGGTCGAACTTGCTGATGCCGGTGCGGACCGGCTGCTCCGCCACCGTGAGGCCCGGCAGGTCCACGGTCGCCCCGCCGTGGTTCTGGAGCACCAGCATGGTCTGGAACAGCGGGTGGCGGTTCTGGGCCCGCTCGGGGTCGAGCGCGTCCACCAGGCGTTCGAAGGGCACGTCCTGGTGGGCGTAGGCCGCGAGGTCGAACTCCCGCACCCGGTCGAGGACCTCGGCGAACGTGGGGTCGCCGCTCAGGTCGGTGCGCAGGACCAGGGTGTTGACGAAGAAGCCGACCAGGTCGTCGAGCGCCTCGTCGGTGCGCCCCGCGACGGGCGTGCCCAGCGGGACGTCCTCGCCGGCGCCGTGCGCGCGCAGCAGGACCGCGAGCGCGGCCTGGAGCACCATGAAGAGGCTGCATCCCCGGGACCGGGCGAGGTCGGCGAGGGCGCGGTGCGTCGCGGCGTCGACCGGGAAGGGGAACGCGTCGCCCCGGTGCGTGGCGACGGCCGGGCGCGGCCGGTCGAGCGGCAGGTCGAGGAGGTCGGGCAGTCCGGCGAGCGCGGTCCGCCAGAACTCCAGCTGCCGGGCGGCCGTGCCGGACGGGTCCTCCTCGTCGCCGAGGAGTTCGCGCTGCCACAGGGTGTAGTCCGCGTACTGGACGGGGAGTCCGGCCCAGGCCGGGTCCTCCCCCGCGACGCGGGCGCGGTAGGCCGTGCCGAGGTCGCGGGCGAGCGGGGCGAGGGACCAGCCGTCGCCCGCGATGTGGTGGACGAGGAGCACCAGGACGTGGGAGTCGTCCCCGAGGCGGAGCATCCGGGCCCGCACCGGCCGTTCGGCGCCCACGTCGAAGGCGTACGCGGTCTCGGCGCCGAGGGCCGCGTCGAGCAGGTCCGGTGCGACGTCGCGGGGCGTCAGGTCGATGTCGGCGCCGGCGGCGTCGAGGACCCGCTGCCCCGGCACGCCCGCGGTGTCGGGGAAGACCGTGCGCAGGCTCTCGTGCCGTTCGACCACGTCCGTGAGGGCGCGGGTCAGGGCGTCCGTGTCCAGCGGGCCGTCCAGGCGCAGGACGAGCGGCACGTTGTACGTGGAACTCGGGCCCTCGAAGCGGTGGAGGAACCACAGGCGCTGCTGGGCGTAGGACAGCGGCATCGGGTCGGGCCGGCGGGCGGCCCGTCCGAGCCGTGCCCTGGCCGCGCCCGCGCCGTCGAGGGCGGCGGCGAGGGCCGCGGGCGTCGGGTGCTCGAAGACCGTTCTGACCTCGGTCTCCACGTCGAGCACGGTGCGCAGCCGGGCGGCGAGGCGGGTGGCGAGCAGGGAGTGGCCGCCGAGGGCGAAGAAGTCGTCGTCGGCGCCCACCGTCCGCAGGCCGAGCAGATCGGCGAAGAGGCCGCAGACGATCTCCTCGCGGGCGGTGCGCGGGGCCCTGCCGCGGGCCGGGGCGTCGTGGTCGGGCGCCGGGAGGGCGGCGCGGTCCACCTTTCCGTTGGGGGTGAGCGGGAAGGCGTCCAGCGGGACGATCGCGCCGGGCACCATGTAGGCGGGCAGGGCGCGGCCGACCTCGCGGGCGAGTGCGCCGGGGTCGGGCCGGGCTCCGGCGGCCGGCACGACGTAGGCGACGAGCCGGCGGTCGCCCGGCACGTCCTCGCGGACCAGGACGAACGCGTCGGCCACCTCGGGGCGGCCCGCGAGGACGGCCTCGATCTCGCCGGGTTCGACGCGGTGGCCGCGCAGCTTGACCTGGCCGTCGGCGCGGGCGACGTAGGCGATGTGCCCGTCCGGGGTCCAGCGCACGAGGTCGCCGGTGCGGTACATGCGACCGCCGTCGGCCGCGAAGGGGTCGGCGACGAACCGGGTGGCGGTGGCGCCGGGGCGTCCGGTGTAGCCGCGCGCCACGCCGCGCCCGGCGAGGTACAGCTCGCCCGTCACGCCCGGCGGGACCGGGCGGAGGGCGTCGTCCAGGACGTGGAGCCGCATGCCGTCGAGGGGGCGGCCGATGGGCGGCGGCCCGGCCGGGAGGTCGCCGGCGACGGCGTACCGGGTGGCGAAGGTGGTGGTCTCGGTGGGCCCGTAGACGTGCAGGACGCGGGTCTGCGGGGCGAGCGAGGCGACCCTCTGCATCGCGTCGGGGGAGGCGAGTTCGCCGCCCGCGCACACCGTCCGGAGCCCGGCGAAGACCCCGGGGTCGGTCTCGGCGATGACGTTGAACAGGGCGGTCGTCAGGAAGACGGCCGTCACCCCGTGCTCGTGGACGGCGTCGTCGAGGGTCCGGGCCTCCAGGAGCCCGTCCGGTGCCACGACGACCCGTCCGCCGTTGAGGAGCGGGGTCCAGATCTCGAAGGTGGAGGCGTCGAAGACGTACGCCGAGTGCATCAGGACGGCGTCGGCGGCGCCGTCCGCCCAGGCCGCGTCGTGCGCGAGGGCGACGACGTCCGCGTGGCCGACGCCGACGCCCTTGGGCAGGCCGGTGGAGCCGGAGGTGAACATGGTGTAGGCGAGGGCGTCCGGGGCGGGTACGGGCGCCGGGGTGCCGGGCCGGGCCGGGGCCCCGCGCAGCACGCGTCCGAGCCGGTCCACGACGACGACCGGCAGGCCGCCGGCCCGTGCGGTCACCCAGGGGGAGGCGGCGTTCTCCTCGTCGACGACCAGGACGCGGGGCTCCGCCACGGCGGCGACCCGGTCGAGCCGTTCGCCGGGCCAGCGCGCGTCCAGCGGCACGTAGGCGGCGGCCGCGCGGACCGTGCCGAGGGAGACGGCGACCACGGCGGGCGACCGGCCCAGGAGCACGCCGACGGAGTCCTCGGGTCCGACGCCGAGACCGGCGAGGTCGGCGGCGAGACCGGCGGAGATCCGGTCGAGTTCGGCGTAGGAGAGGGTGGTGGCGCCGTCCGCGACGGCCGGCGCGTCGGGGGTGCGGCGCGCCCACCGCGCGAAGAGGGCGGGCAGGGTGGCGTTCCCGGCTTCGGTCCCGGTGTCGGCTCCGGAGCCGGCTCCTGCGGGGAGGGCGCGGCCGGTGCCCCAGCGGGTGACGCGGAGGCGTTCGTCCGGGGTGAGCGGGTCGTGTCCGGACAGGCGCCTGTCCGGGTCGGCGGCCACCTGTTCGAGCAGCCGGACGAGCCGGGCCGCGAGCGCCTCGACGGTGGCGCGGTCGAAGAGCGCGGTGGCGTACTCGATGCCCGCGCTCAGGCCGCTCCCTTCACCGCCTCCGGCCCTCTCCGCGCCCCCGTCCCCGTCCCCGTCCCCGTCCCCGTTCTCGTCGAACGCGAAGGTGAGGTCGAACTTGCTCAGGCCGTTGTGGACGAGCCGGTGTTCGACGGTGAGACCGGGGAGGTCGGGGCGGACGGGCCGCTGGTTCTGCAGGACCAGCATGGTCTGGAAGAGCGGGTGGTGGTCCCGGGCGCGGACGGGGTTGAGGCTCTCGACGAGCCGCTCGAACGGCACGTCCTGGTGGGCGTGGGCCGTCAGGTCGAACTCCCTGACTCGGTGGAGCAGTTCGCGGAAGGTCGGGTCGCCGGACAGGTCGGTGCGCAGGACGAGCGTGTTGACGAAGAAGCCGACCAGGTCCTCCAGGGCCTCGTCGGTGCGGCCGGCGACCGGCGAGCCGAGCGGGACGTCGTCGCCCGCGCCGTGCTGCCGCAGCAGCGCGGCCACGGCCGCCCGGAGCACCATGAAGAGGGTGCTGCCGGAGGCGCGGGCCAGGTCGAGGAGGGCCGTGTGCAGGGCGGGCGGCACGTCGAAGGCGACCACGGCTCCCCGGGGGTCCGCGACGGCGGGGCGGGGCCGGTCCAGGGGCAGTTCGAGCAGTTCGGGCAGGCCCGCGAGCGCGCCGCGCCAGTGGTCGAGCTGCCGGTCGAGGACGTCGCCGTCCTCCCGGAGGAGGTCGTGCTGCCAGAGGGCGTAGTCGGCGTACTGGAGCGGGGTGCCGGCCGCGGGTCCGGGCGCCCGGCCGGCGAGCCGGGCCCGGTAGGCGTCGCCCAGGTCCCGGGTCAGCGGCCCCAGGGACCAGCCGTCGCCCGCGATGTGGTGGAGGACCAGGACCAGGACGTGGTGTTCGGGGGCGGCGCGCAGCAGCCGGGCGCGCAGCGGCGGGTCGGTGAGCACGTCGAACGGTTCGCGCACGGCGGCCAGGACGGCCGCCTCCAGGTCCGTCGGCGCCGTGCTCTCGACGGGCGGCCGGGGTACGGCGGTGGCGGCGGGCAGCACCACCTGGTGGGGCACTCCGTCCCGTTCGGGGAAGACGGTGCGCAGCGACTCGTGGCGCTCCACGACGTCGAGCAGGGCGGCGCGCAGGGCGTCCGCGTCCAGCGTGCCGCGCAGTTCCAGGACGAGGGGGACGTTGTAGGTGGAGCCGGGCCCTTCGAGGCGGCCGAGGAACCACAGCCTGCTCTGCGCGAAGGACAGCGGCAGGGGGTCGGGGCGCCGCCGGACGGGCGTCACCGCGGGCCGGGCCGGTGCCGCCGGGTCCAGGACCCGGGCGAGGGCGGCGGCCGTCGGGTGCTCGAAGAGGGTGCGTACGGCCAGGTCGGCGCCGAGGACGGAGCGGATCCGGCTGACGACGCGCATCGCGAGGAGGGAGTGTCCGCCGATGTCGAAGAAGCTGTCGTGCGGTCCGACGGACGGGCGTTCCAGGACGTCGGCGAAGATCCCCGTGACCAGGTCCTCGCGGAGGGTCCGGGGGCCCGGTCCCGTCCGGTCCGGGTCCTCGTCGGGGACGGGCAGGGCGCCGCGGTCCACCTTTCCGTTGGGCAGCAGCGGCAGCGCGTCGAGGACGACGACCGCCTCGGGCACCAGGTGGTGCGGCAGGGTCCCGGCGAGCGCGTCCCGCAGGGCGGTGGCTCCCGGCGCCGGGTCGGCGACGGCGGCGTACGCGACGAGCCGGGGGCGTCCCGGGGTGTCCTCGCGGACCACCGCGCAGGCGGCCGTGACGCCGGGCAGGCCGAGGAGGGTCGCGGCCACCTCGCCTGGTTCGATCCGGAAGCCGCGGAGCTTGACCTGGTCGTCGGCGCGGGCGACGTAGGCGAGCCGCCCGTCGCGGTCCCACCGGACCAGGTCGCCGGTCCGGTACATGCGGGCGCCGGGGGCGTCGAAGGGGTCGGCGACGAAGCGGGAGGCGGTGAGTCCCGGGCGGTCGAGGTAGCCGCGGGCCAGGTTGGGGCCCGACAGGTACAGCTCTCCGGTGACGCCGGGCGGCACGGGGCGCAGCCGCTCGTCGAGGACGTAGGCGCGCATCGCGTCGACGGGCCGCCCGATGGGCACGGACCCGCCGGGTGCCGGCGCGGCCTCCGCCGGGTCCACCCGGTGCGCGGTGGCGTCGATGGTCGCCTCGGTCGGCCCGTACAGGTTGTGCGGCTCGGCGTGCCACCGGGCGGCGACGGCGTCGGCGAGGGTGCGCGGCAGGGGTTCGCCGCCGCAGAGGACGGCCCGCAGGGCGGGCGGCGGTCCGGCCTCGGTCTCCTCGGCGAGGACGAGCGCGAGGTGGGAGGGGACGAACTGGGCCACGGTGACGTCGAACCGGCGCATCCAGGAGAGGAGTTCGCGCGGTTCGCGGTTGGCTCCGGGGGGTGCCACGCAGACCTCGGCGCCCTGCGTGAGCGGCAGCCACAGCTCCCAGACGGAGGCGTCGAAGCTGGTGGAGGTGCGGGCGAGGACCCGGTCGTCCCGGGTGAGGTCCAGATGGCGTGCCATCCAGGCCATGTGGTTGGCGAGGGCCTCGTGGGGGACGACGACGCCCTTGGGGCGGCCGGTCGACCCGGAGGTGTAGATGACGTAGGCGGCGTCGGCCGGGTGGGGCGCGGTCGGATCCCCGGCCCCGGCCCGAGTGGCGGAATCGGAGTCGCTCGTGGCCGGACCGGAGGCGCTTACGCCCTGGTCCGTGGCCCGTACGGCCGGGTCGTCCAGGGAGAGCCGGGGTATGCCGCCCGTCGGTATGCCGGCGGGGACGTCCGTCCCGGTGAGGAGCAGTACGGGGCGTGCGTCGTCCAGCATCTGGCGGATGCGGGCGTGCGGGTACTCGGGGTCGACGGGCACGTAAGCGGCTCCGGCCCGCAGCACGGCCAGCATGGCGACCGCGGTGTCCACCGAGGCGGGGACCGCGAGCGCCACCAGGGCGCCGCGGCCGGCGCCGCGCTCGCGCAGCACGTGGGCGAGGGCGTCGGCCCGCGCGTGCAGTTCGGCGTACGTGAGGGTGGTGCGGGGGTCGCGCACGGCGGGCGCGTCCGGGGTGCGGGCGGCCCACTCCCCCACGGCCTCGGGCACGGTGAGGGACGGCAGCGGGCGCCGTTCGCCGCGTCCCCTCTCCAGGAGGTCGGCGCGCTCGTCCGGGGTGAGCGGGTCGAAGTCGCCGACGGCGCGGTCGGGTTCGGCCACGGCGAGGGCGAGGACGCGGGCGAACCGGTCGGCGAGCGCGCGGGCGGTGGACCGGTCGAAGAGCTCCGTGGCGTATTCGAGGTGGCCGCCGAGCCGGACGGCGGCGGGGCGGCCTCCCGTGCCGCCGGTGTCCGGGGCCCCGGGGGTCTCCGGAGCCTCCGGGGCTTCCGGGACCTCCACGAGCGAGAACGTCAGGTCGAACTTGCTGATGCCGGTGTGCCGGGACCTGTCCCGTACCGTGACGCCGGGCAGGTCGAGCACGGCCGCCCGCTGGTTCTGGAGCACCAGCATGGTCTGGAAGAGCGGGTGGTGGCCGCCGGACCGGTCCGGGTTGAGCTCCTCGACCAGCCGCTCGAACGGCAGGTCGGCCCGGTCGAAGGCCGCGAGGTCGAACTCGGTCACCCGGCGCAGCAGTTCGCGGAAGGCCGGGTTGCCGGACAGGTCCGTGCGCAGCACGACGGTGTTGACGAAGAAGCCCACCAGTTCGTCCAGGGCCTCGTCGGTCCGGCCCGCCACCGCGGTGCCCAGCGGGATGTCGGTGCCCGCGCCGTGGGCGCGGAGCGTCACCGCGAGCGCGGCCTGGAGGACCATGAAGGGCGTGCAGCCCGTGTCGCGGGCGAGGGCGCCGAGCCGCGCGTACGCGTCGGCGGGCAGGTCGAACGGCACGGCGTCGCCGCGGTGGTCCGGGACCGCCGGCCGGGGCCGGTCCAGGGGCAGTTCGAGGAGGTCGGGGGCGCCGCGCAGGGCGTCGCGCCAGAAGTCGAGCCGGCGTGCCACCGGGCTCTCCGGATCGGCGTCGTCGCCGAGCAGTTCCCGCTGCCAGAGGGTGTAGTCGGCGTACTGGACGCGCAGTTCGGGCCAGTCGGGCGCGGTGCCCGTGGTCCGGGCGCGGTAGGCGGATCCGAAGTCGCGGCAGAGCGGGGCCAGCGACCAGCCGTCGGCGCCGACGTGGTGGAGCACGAGGACCAGGACGTGCCGGTCGGGGCCGGTGGCGAGCAGCCGGGCGCGCACGGGGAGGTCGGTGGTGAGGTCGAAGGGCGCCGAGGTCAGCCGGCGCACCGTCCGTTCGGCCCAGTCGCCGGCCGGTTCGCCCGCCGGGGGCGTCTCGACGGCGAGGGGGACGAGCGACGCGGCGGTCCGCGCGTCGGCCACGACCTGGCGGGCCGCGCCGTCGTGCTCGGCGAGCACGGTGCGCAGGGTCTCGTGCCGGGCGACCACGTCGGCGAGGGCGCCGCGCAGCGCCCCGGTGTCGAGGGGGCCTTCGAGGTCGAGGACGAGCGGCACGTTGTAGGTGTCCCCCGCGTCCTCGGCACGGTTGAGGAACCACAGCCGCTGCTGGGCGAAGGACGGCGGGAGCGGATCGGGCCGGTCCCTGGGGACGACGGCGGGCCGGGCCTCCCCGGCCGTTCCGAGGGTGGCGGCGAGGGAGGCCACCGTGGGGTGGGCGAAGAGGTCGCGCAGTTCGGTGTCGGCGCCCGTCGCGGCCCGCACCCGCGAGACGAGCCGGGTGGCGAGCAGGGAGTGGCCGCCCAGGGAGAAGAAGTTGTCGTCGACGCCCACGGCGGGCACGCCGAGGACGTCGGCGAACAGGCCCGCGAGCACCTCCTCCTGCGGGGTGCGCGGGGCGGACCCCTGGGTGGCGGGGGCCTGGGGTGCGGGCAGGGCCCGCCGGTCGACCTTGCCGTTGGCGTTCAGGGGCAGCGCGTCGAGGAGGACGAACGCGGAGGGCACCGTGTACGCGGGCAGGACGCGGGCGAGGGCGTGGGCGAGTCCCGGGCCGTCCGGGCGCGTGCCGGGGGCCGGTACGACGTAGGCGACGAGCCGGCGGTCGCCCGGCGCGTCCTCGCGGACCAGGACGCGTGCGTCGCGGACGTCGGGGCGGGCGAGCAGGGCGTTCTCGATCTCGGCGGGTTCGATCCGGAATCCGCGGAGCTTGATCTGTCCGTCGGTCCGTCCCGCGTACTCGACGTCCCCGTGCGCCGTCCAGCGGGCCAGGTCGCCGGTGCGGTACATCCGGCCGCCGTTCCCGTCGTACGGGTCGGGGACGAAGCGGACGGCCGTGAGGCCGGGCCGGCCCAGGTAGCCGCGGGCGACTCCGGCGCCGCTCACGTACAGCTCGCCCACGACGCCGGGCGGCACGGGGCGGAGGGAGTCGTCGAGCACGTACAGGCGCGTTCCGTCGAGGGCCCGGCCGATGGGCGGGACGCCGGGGGCGCCGGGCCCGACCCGGTGGCGGGAGGCGAACGTGGTGGTCTCGGTGGGTCCGTACACGTGCAGGACGTGGGTCCCGGGGGCCGCGGCGGCCATCCGTCCCATCAGGTCGGGGGCGGCGGCCTCGCCGCCGGCGGCGACCAGGCGCAGGCCCGCGAAGGCCGTCGGGTCGGTCTCGGCGACGACGTTGCAGAGCGCGGTGGTGAGGAAGACGGCGGTCACGCCGTCGCGGGCGGTCGCGTCCTTGAGCCTGCGGGCGTCCAGGAGGCCTTCGGGGGCGACGACGACCCGGCCGCCGTTGAGGAGCGGCACCCAGATCTCGAACGTGGAGGCGTCGAAGACGTACGCCGAGTGCATGAGGACCGCGTCGCCGGCGCCGTCGGTCCAGACGGAGTCGGCGGCGAGGGCGAGGACGTCGGCGTGGCCGACCCCGACGCCCTTGGGCAGGCCGGTGGAGCCGGAGGTGAACATGACGTACGCGAGCCGGTCGCCGCGGAGGGGTCCCGGCAGCGGGCCGGGCCGTTCCGGACCGCCCCGGAGGACGGTGCCCGTGCGGTCGACCACGAGGACGGGCAGCCGGGTGGCGGCCTCCTTCACCCAGTCGCGTCCGGCGGCGTCCTCGTCGACGACCAGGGCGCGGACACGGGCGGTCCCGGCGACGCGGTCGAGGCGTTCGGCCGGCCAGTCGGCGTCCATCGGCACGTAGGCGGTCCCTGCCTGCACGGCGCCGAGCGAGGCGGTCACGACGGCGGCCGAACGGCCCGCGAGGACGCCGACCCCGTCCTCGGCGCCGAGGTCCCAGCCGGTGAGGGCGCGGGCCAGGGCCGTGGCCCGCTCCGCCAGTTCCCCGTACGAGAGGGTGGTGGCGCCGTCCGCGACGGCGGGGGCGCCGGGGTTGGCGCGGACGCGTGCGGCGAACGCCTCCGGCAGGCTCGTGGCCGTGGTCCCGGCCGGGAGTGCCGCGCCGCGCCCGTGGTCGAGGAGCGCCCCGGCGGCCTCCGCGTCGAGCAGCGGGAGGTCGCGCACGGGCGTGTCGGGGTCCGCGTCGGCGAGCGCGGTGAGGAAGCCGACCACGGCCTGCTGGTGGAGCCGGACGTCGTCGGGGTGGTAGAGCGCCGGGTTGGTGTCGAAGCCGATCTGCGGGCCGGTTCCCTCGGCCCGTTCGGAGACGAACAGGGACACGTCGTCGACGGGGCCGAGGGAGAGCAGGCGGGAGGCGGCGGGGCTGCCGGCGAAGTCCAGGTCGTAGCCGTATCCCATGATGTTCACGACGAGGTCCGTGAGCCGTGCCGCCCCGTCGGCCAGGTTCAGTTCGCGGGCCAGCTGTTCGCGCGAGAAGCGGCGGTGGCGCAGGGCTCCGCGCATCTCGGCGGCGACGCTCCGGACGAGTTCCCCGACCGTCGTGCCGGGGTCGACGGTCAGTCTGAGGGGCAGGACGGTGGAGGTCATCCCGACCACGTGCAGGAGTGCGCCGTGGCGGCCGTGGGAAGCGAGGCCCACACAGACCTCGCGGCGTCCGGTGACCCGGGCCGCGTAGGCGGCGACCGCCGCGACGAGGACGGCGCTCCAGGTGGTGCGGTTGCCGGCCCCGAGCCGTCGCAGCCCGTCGAACACGGGCAGGGGGAGGGTCTCGCCCGTGTGGAGGGCGACGGCGCCGGGACCGGACGGGTCGTCGTTCCCGGGGCGCCCGCCGTCTTCCGGCCGGTCGGTGCGTCTCCTGAGGAGGGGCGTCCCGTCCGTGCCGCCGACTCCGTCCGCGGCGCGGTCGGAGAATCTGTCGGTCCAGTAGGCGCGGTCCGCCTCCAGCCGGCCGGAGGCGCGGTGGGCGGCCTCGTCGGCCACCAGGGCGTGCAGGGGGCCGGTGGGCGGTTCCAGTGCCGCGAGGTCCTCGCCGCGCGCCGCACGCGCGTAGAAGTCGGCCACGGTCCGGGCGAAGAGCGAGCCGCCGAGGCCGTCCACGGCGATGTGGTGGTAGCGGACGTACCAGTAGTGGAGCCGTGGGCCGAGCCGGAGCAGGGCGAAGTGGTGGTGCGGCGCTTCGAGGCGGTCGACGGTGGCCATGTCGTCGGCCATGTACCGTTCCGCCGCCGCGACGGGGTCGTCGGCTCCGGTGAGGTCCAGCCGGTGCAGCCGGTCGGTTTCGGCCGCCGGGCGGAGGACGCGCTGGCGGACGGGGCCGTCCTCGGCGACGAACGCGATGTTCAGGCTGTCGCAGAGGTGGGCCGCCCGGTTGAGAGCGGCGGAGAATAATCTCTCGTCGAGCCCTCCGTGAATCTCCAGGCATTCCCCGATGTTGTATTTGGGGCTGTCCGGGTCGACCAGTTGGCCGTACCACACACCCTGCTGGGCCGTAGTCAGTTCGAGGAATTCGGGGGTGGACTCGCCCGACGGAAAGGAGTGGTCTTCAGGCATGCCGACGACACCTTCGGTGAGGTTTTCAGGGGACGTTTGAGCGGAGTTCGGGCATTCGGCACGAGGAGATCGCCAGGGTTTTCTTCCGCGCGGCGGCACGCACGGGGAAAAGCCGCCCGGTCTTCACCGCGGGCGTCGCGGGGATCTCGTGCGGGGAGGTGCCCGCCCCGTGCGGAACCGCGCGGACCGGATGGTCCCGCACAGGGGGGAGGAAGGCCACAGGATGCCCCTTCGACGGTTTCCGAAAGGGGTTCCAGGGCGTCACGAACAGTCGGTCACCACAAATGACCGACCGGGGATCACTCTTGAGCGAAACTGATCACCATACGCACGAAGTTGACAGTCGGGTCACCGGAAGTACGCCCTGACCTGCACGATGCTTCCGGCGACCCGACGGGGCGTCAACTCGCTTCGGCCTCCATCGCCGCCACCAGGCCGGCGGGGCGCATGTCGGTCCAGACGCTCTCGATCCGCTCCAGACACTCCTGGCGCGACCCCTCGGCGCCCTCGCGGTCCCAGCCGCCGGGGACGTCGAGGTGCGCGGGCCAGAGGGAGTACTGGGCCTCGCGGTTCACCAGCACGACGAAGCGCCCCGATTCGTCATCGAAGGGATTGCTCACGTTCCCACCCGTTCTCGATATCTCGTTCCAGTCTTTTTTCACGCGCGGTCCGCCCGGTTCCACCGGGCGGCCGAAGCGGGATTTCCCCGTCACCGCGCGGTGCGCGCGCCGCCCCCTCCGAGGGGGCTTCGCCACGACCGCGGAGGCAGGCGGTCCACCCCGCTCCTGATCGGGACGACGAGCGCCCCCGGCCAAGACTTCCCCCTAAAGCGGAACTCACTCCGATCACATTAAAGGATCCTCCTCGGCCAAGGATGTGGACCTTCATGTTACTTTCCAGTAATTCATCAGACGGAAAGCTCGGAAAGGGCGACGGTCATATGCCAATCATTGCCCCCGGCTGGATATCCGGCCACCGAAAGCCCGTTTTGCGTTCAGTTGTTCCCCTATCACCCATCCGATTCCGGCTGACCGCCCGAACCACCCGCCGGTTCCCCGTTACGCCCCTCACGGGCGCGCCACGCTCCCGTGCGCCGGGCATGCGCCCCGCCCGAAAGGCAACCTCCAGCCGGAAAAAGTGGTCTCCCGGCCACCGGTGCACGTGCCGGACGGCCGGTTGACGACGCTGCTCCACCCCGGGTCCGGAAGGACGCGCCTCCCCCGCGCCGGCCCGGAAGGGGGTATCGGTCAACAACGGTTGACGGTCACCACGACTTCTCGACACATCCCGCTCCGTAACCCCACACTTCCGGGGAGTGATCACGGCTCACGGGGTAACCGGGATGTGAAGCGCCGCCGTCCCGGGGCGGCGTCCGACGCTGGAGCCTTCGTGTCCCGAGCCAGTTCCCCCGTCCCGCCCGTGTGCCGCGAGATCAAGTGGAAGACCACCGCCTTCCTGCTCTCCGACTCCTGCCGCGTCCCCCTCGAAGCCACCGTCCGCTACCGGTCGCGCTCCCCCTTCACCGTCGAGCTCACCCTGCACACTCCGACGGGCGACACGGTGTGGCGCCTGGACCGGGACATGTTCCTCGCGGGCACCGAGAGTCCCGTCGGCATCGGCGAGGTGCACATCCGCCCCGCCCCCTACGACCAGGTCGTCCTGCGCCTGGGCGACCCGTCCCACACCGCTCTGATCGGCCTCGGGCGCGGGCCCGCGCTGCGCTGGCTGAACACGACGTACACCGTCGTGCCGGCCGGGACCGAGAGCTCCCACATCGACTGGCGGCCGCTCCTCGACGTCCTGGCCGACTGACGTCCCCACCGACCGGGCCTCCGCGCGCGACGGCCCGGGCCGCGCGGCCCGGAGCCCTTCGCCACGGTGGGCGCATACTGGCCCTGTGGGATGGTCGCCTCCTTCTGCGGACGACCTGAGGGAGCGACTCGGAAGCGAACTCTTCCGGCGCGTCGCCGGGCCCTCGGGCGAGCGGACGCGCGCCCGCATCCACGGAACGCCGGGTCCCCGGTGGTTCGGTCCCGACCGGCCGATCCGCACGGTCCACGGCGACGCGGCGATGTTCGCCGGGGGTCTGACGGCGCTGCTGCTGCAGTCGCTGCACCCGTCGGCCATGGCGGCCGTGGCGGCCCATTCGGGCTTCCGGGGCGACCCGTGGGGAAGGCTGCAGCGGACCAGCACCTTCCTCGCGGTCACGACCTTCGGCACGGCCGACGACGCGCGGCACGCGGTGGAGCGCGTGCGCGCCGTCCACGAGCGGGTGCGGGGCACGACGCCCGGGGGCCGGCCGTACCGGGCCTCCGATCCGCACCTCCTGGGCTGGGTGCACGTGGCGGAGGTCCACAGCTTCCTGCGGGCGCACCTGCGCTACGGGGCCGTGCCGCTCACCCGCTCGGGCTGCGACGGCTACGTGGCCGACACGGCGCGGATCGCCGAGGAGCTGGGGGTGGAGGGGCCGCCCCGGAACCTGACCGAACTGGTGCGGCGGATGGAGTCGTACCGGGACGAGCTCGACGGCACCCGCGAGGCCCGGGAGGCCGCCCGGTTCCTGCTGGTGGACCCGCCGATCCCCTGGCAGGCCCGGGCGCCGTACGCGCTGCTCGCGGCGGGGGCGGTGGAGCTGCTGCCGCCGTGGGCCCTGGGGGAGCTGGGCCTTCCCCGGCTCCCCCGGCCCGCGAGGGCCGCGGCGCGGGCGGGCGGACGGCTGGCGATCGGCGGGATCCGCTGGGCGATGGCCCCGCCGCCGCCCCCGCCCGGTCCCGGCGGAAGACCCGGTCCTACCGGAAGAACGCCAGGTAGTAGTCCGTGAACGTCATGCGGTGCCGCCCGTCCTCGTCGGAGGCCGACGGGACGAACTCCGGCGCGTTCTCGATCTGTTCCTTGGTGCAGCCGACGAAGACGGTCTCCGTCTCCCGGTCCACGGCGGTGACGACGCCGGCGGGGATCACGACCTGCCGGCCCAGGATCCAGGGACCGGTGTCCACGACCAGGTGGTACCGGCCCGCCTCGGCGGAGTGCTTGTCGATCTTCCCGATCCCGCCGTCCGTCGCTTCGACCGCGTAACCGGTCAGGTCCGTGTCGATCGCGTGGAGCGCGGTACCGGGAAAGGTCCATATGTCGTGCTGCAAGGCTGCTTCCTCTCTTCGAGGTGTACGGGGTGGAGGGGTTGTAAGGGTTGTACGGGTTGTTCGGGATGTGCGGGGTCGACGGGGCGCGCGATCGGCTGCGGCCGACCGGGCCTTCTACCGGCCGCTCGCCGGACTCCCGGGGCTCTCCGGCGTCCGGGTCTCGGCCGTGGTCCGGTACGACGGCGACGGTCCGGGAGGTGCCTCCCCCGCCGCGGACGGGGCGCCGATCGACCCGGTCAGCGTCGCCCCGAGCACGGCCAGCGCCGCACAGGCGGCGAGGGTCCGGCCAGAGCGGTGGGGGCCGGGGTCCGGGCGCGACGCGGTGTCCGTCGTCTCCCGGTCGCCGTGCGGGGTTCGGACCCCCTCCGGTGTGCCGACGAGGCCGCCGAGGGGCGACGCGCCGTCTCCGCCCGGCATGGCCGCCAGTACGCGGAAGCAGGTGTCGGCGTCGGGCCGGCCGGTCTCGTCCGGGTCCGTCATGGCCTCCACCAGCCCGGCGAGGTCCGCGGGGAGGCCGCCGGGAACGACGGGGGGCCGGTGCAGCCTGGCGACCGCGGATTCCAACGGGGCTCCTCCGTACTCCAGTTCGCCCTTGAGCGATTCGAGGAGCACCAGACCGAGGCTGTAGACGTCCGCCGCCGGTCCGGCTCCCTTGCCCAGGACCTGTTCCGGCGCCATGTAGGCGGCGGTTCCCACGAGGGGGCCGGTCTCGGTGCGGGTGGCGGTGTCGAGCAGCCGGGATATGCCGAAGTCGGTCAGGTACGGGAGGCCCGTGCCGTCCAGGAGGACGTTCGACGGCTTGACGTCGCGGTGCACGACGCCGGCCGCGTGCACGTGGGCGAGCGCGGAGGCGAGCGCGGCTCCGGTCCGGGCGGTCTCGTGGGGCGTGAGGGGCGACGCGGCGATGCGCCGGCGCAGTGTCGTTCCCCTGACGAGCTGCATCACGAGGTAGGACCGCCCCTCCTCCTGTCCGGAGTCGTACAGGGTCACGAGGCCGGGGTGCCGCATCTGGGCCAGCAGACGGCCCTCGTCGTCGAGGTGATGCCCCGTCCGGAGTTCGTCGCCGCCCGGCCGGAAGAACTTGACCGCCACCGGTCGCCGCAGCCGCAGGTCCAGCGCCTCGTACACGTCGGCCGCGCCTCCGCGTCCCAGCAGACCGTCGAGCCGGTACCGTCCGTCGACGGCGTGGGCCGTGAGCCGGAGGTCCGGTCGGACCGACCATGGACGGGCCATCATCGACGCTCCCTGCGTTGTGTTGCCGTCTTCGTGTCTTCTGTCTTCGTGTCTTCTGTCTTCCGCCGTTGGCCCGTTCGCGGGCGCACCGGTCGCGGACCGCCGCGCGTTCAGGGTCGTGGACGCCGCTCGTGCGCGGGTACAGGGGTACGCGTGCCCCGGGAGTGCCGGTGCATCCCCGCGCGGGACCGGGGAATTCGGTGGGGAACCGGGACGGCGGGACGGTACGACCGTCCGCACGACCGCCGGGCCGGGCGCCCGGAAGAGCGGCGCGCCCTCCCTTCGTCGACCGTGCGTCCGCCGTAGCGTGACGGCCCGAAGTCAGGTGGTCCGGAGTACGGCGGTCCGGGGTCCGGCGAGGAGCGAGGAGTGAGGACGTTCATGGGACAGAGGGACGACGGCGTCGACGTGGTGGTCGTCGGAGCGGGGGCCGCCGGTCTGGCCTGCGCGGCCGATCTGGTCGCGGGCGGGCTCCGGGTGGAGCTGCTGGAGGCCTCCGACGCCGTGGGCGGCCGGATGCGCACCGACCGGGTCGCGGGCTTCACCGTCGACCGCGGCTTCCAGGTGTTCAACACCTCGTATCCGCAGGTGAAAAGGCGGTTGGACCTGCGGGCCCTGCGGCTGAGGCCGTTCACGCCGGGCGTGCTCGTGCACACCGACGACGGGTTCCGCCGCTTCGTCGACCCCACCCGTCGTCCCCGCGAGGGCCGGGACCTGCTGCCCGGGCGGCTCGCCTCGGCCCGGGACCTGGCCGCCCTGGGCGTGCTGTCGGCCCGGGACGTCCTGGCGCCGGTCCGGTACCTGCGGACCCGGCCCGACGCCACCACGCTCACCGCCCTGGCCGGCGCGGGCGTCTCGGCGGACCTGGTGGAGACCTTCTTCCGGCCGTTCCTGTCGGGGGTGTTCCTGGAGGACGAGCTGGAGACCTCCGCCCGCTTCTTCCACCTCGTCTGGCGCACCATGCTGCGCGGCACCCTGTGTCTGCCGGCCGACGGCATCGGAGCCGTACCCGCGCAGCTGACGTCCGGGCTGCCCGGTGGCGTGCTGCGGACCGGGGTGCCGGTCGCGTCGCTGACCGACCGGGGCGTGGCCCTGGCCGACGGCGGCGAGGTGACCGCCCGCGCGGTGGTGGTCGCCACCGGACAGCGCGCCGCCGCCGGGCTGCTCCCTGGTCTGGAGGTGCCGGACGGACGCGTCGTCACGACCTTCTACCACGCGGCGGAACGCTCACCGCTGTCCGAACCGACGCTCGTGGTCGACGCGCGGCGCCGCTTCCTCAACACCTGTGTCCTGACCGAGGTGCACCGGGGCTTCTCGCCGGACGGCCGGGCGCTGGTGTCGACCTCCGTCCTCGGGGACCCGGGTCCGGAGCGGGAGACGGAGGTCCTCACCGCCCTCTCCGAGGTCTACGGCACGGACGCCCGGTCCTGGGAGCCGGTGCACCGCGTCGTGGTGCGCGACGCGCTCCCGGCCATGCCCCCGCCCCTTCCGCTGTCGCGCACCGGCCGTTTCGCTCCCGGCCGGTACGTGTGCGGCGACCACCGGGCGACGGGCTCGGTCCAGGGGGCCCTGGCCTCGGGCGCCCGTACGGCCCGGGAGGTCCTGGCCGACCTGTGACCGCGCTCCTCGCCCGGTGAGGGGGCGGGCCGGTGGACGGCGCCGCGCGCTCCTCCGGCCCGCGTCGTCAGGACCGCACGTCAGAACCGCACGTCGGAGCAGGCGTAGAAGGCGTTGCCGGTGTCGGCGACGGTCCAGACGCCGAGGATGAGGTGACGGCCGCTCTTCCGGGGCAGGACGCCCGTGTGGGTGACCGTGGCACCGGGCCGCTGCCCGCCGAAGGGCACCGTCAGGAACGGCTGCGGGTCCAGGTCGGCCCTGGTCAGCGGCTTGGTCGGGTCCCAGCCGTCCTTGGTGACGTAGTAGCGGAAGTCGGTGGTGGCGTGGCGTGCGGTGATCCGCCAGACGAAGGTGTGGTTCTGGCCGGCGGTGAGGGCGGTGGCCGGCCAGTTCCCGCCCCGCGGGTCGTCCAGCTCGGAGAAGCGGCCGTTGCCGCCCGCGCAGATGGTGCCGTCGACCGGTCCGCGCGCGGGGAAGCCCTTGAGGCCCTCCACGCTCGGCGGCTCCCACTGGATCTGCCCGCATCCGCGGACGGTGCCGTTGCCGCAGAGCTGCTGGCGGCTGATGGGCGAGTCGGTGTAGCCGTGGCCCTGGGCGCTGCCGGTGGCGGCGAGCAGGGTTCCGCCGACGAGGCCGAGGCCGAGGAATAAGGAAGTGATCTTCCTGCGCATGACGTGCTCCCGTGGTCCTGGGAAACGAGTGGGGGCGGACGCGTGCCCCGGGTGTGCCGCCGGTTCGAGAAGCGGGGGCGGGTCGGGGAACGGAAGCAACCGGAAGACCCGCGTCCGATGCGGTCTAGACCAAGTGAAAGGCTAGACCCGCCACTTGAACATGTCCATACCAATGGGAAGCGCGGACGCCGAGGGCCCGCTCCCCCGCCGCCGAGCAGGTGAGCGGGCCCTCGGCACCCGTCAGCCGGGCAGGTCGCCGTCGCCGCCCAGGTTGGCGACCATGCGGCGCAGGACGTTGACCGTGGTCACGAAGTCGGCCGTGTCGACGCCTTCGTGCACCTGCCGGTGCACGCGCAGGTTGCGCTCCCCGGCCCGGACGCGCCCGGCCTCCCCCTCCTCGGTCAACGTCATGAGGCCCGCGTCCTCCGTCAGCCAGCCTCGGTCGACGAGGTCGTCGAAGACGCCGTCGAAGTCGATCCCGAGGTCGTCCCACTTCGTCAGCCGCTCGGTCAACGCCGCGCGGGTCCACCCGCCCGGCTCCCCGGCGACGTGGTTGAGCGTCCACCAGTGCGGCTGCGTGAGGTCCTCCACCGCCAACTGCTCGCGGAGGGCCCCGACCACCAGCCGGTACGCCGTGCCGGCCCACGCCCCGATGGGCTGGGCGGCCAGCTCCTCCTGCGCGTACTCCCTGAGCGTCACGCTCATGTGCCCCTCCTCGTGATCAGCGGAATGCGATCACCGTAGAACCTCAAGCGCGGTTGGGATCAAGGAGCTTCCCCCGACCGGCGACACCGGACGACCGGATGACGGACGAGGCCCGCGGATGGAACGATCCACAGCGTGATCGCCCGGATGCGCCACGCCCCGCGCCGGGTGGTCGTGCCGGTCTGTGCCATCGCGGCCGCCCTGGTCCTCGTCGGCGCCTCCGCACACGTCACCGACCTCCTCAGGCACGGTCCGCACCCGTACGACTGGGCACCGGACCGGCTCGACCTCTCCTGGCCGTCGCTCGCGCTGTTCGACGTGCTCGCCGCCGTGTTCCTGATCAGGGGCAGACGCCTGGGGACCGACCTCGCCCGCGCCGTCGTGTCCACCGACCTCGCCGGACGAGACGGCGCCCGGGCGGGAGGCCGGCGCCTTCCCGGCGACACATCGGGCGACGCATCGGACGACGCATCGGGGCGTACGGAGCGACGGGAGTTCCTATCCTGTACGTGTTCATCGCGTCACTCTTCGCACAGGGAGCTTCTCGTTGGGTACGCAGTCTCAGACGGTCGAGGCCGGGGCCGGGGCGCCGTGGCACGAGCGGGCGCGGGAGGCCGTCGCGTTCGGCGGCTTCGACCCGCGCCTCGCGGCCGAGGCGGAGGAACTGGCGCTCGCGGGCGGGTTGACCCCCCGGGACCTCCGGATCCTGCTGCTCGTGACGGACGACCACCCCGGCTGGCTTCCCGCCCGCAGGCGCGCGCTCGCGGCCCTGGGCTCCCGCCCGGAGGCGGCGCAGCACGTACTGGTCCTGCACGCGCAGCGGGAGGCCTGGGCGCCGCCGACCTACACGGAGTCCGCCGAGCCGCTGCCGGACGGGAGGACCCTCCACCGGGCGGAGGTACGGATCGGCCCGGCCGACGCGGTCGTGAACGGCCCGGCCCGCACGGCGCCTTCGTCGGAGCGGGCCCGCCGCGCGGCGGCCGACGCCGTGCTCCGGATCCTGGCCGGCGTCGGGACGGAGCGGCTGCGGCCGCCGGGCATGGCGGCGGAGCGGTTCGAACCCCTCCTGGGCACCCGGCTCGAGGGCGCGGAGGACCCGGGCGAGGAGCTCCGCGCCGAGCTCGTGCGGCGGACGGGCGCCTCGCGCCTGCGGCACCGCGACGCCCTGCGGCTGCTCTTCGGCACGGAGGCCCCCGGCTGGCGGGAGGTCCGGCTGCTCGCCCTCGAACAGACGGCGCGGATGCCTCCGTCGGCGGCGACCCTGCTGCAGTGGCGGGCCGAGGCGTGCCGTGCCGGACTCCGCCACGCGTCGGTGGAGCGCTCCGGGGGCTTCGCCTCGGCGTGGAGCTGGACGGAGGCCGACGGCCGGGTCCGTACGGGTCCCGAGCGGGTCTCCGACGACCGGCGCACGTCCCTGCACGCCGCCGCGGTCGCCCTGCTCGCCCTGCTGTGCGGGCTGCCCGAACCGCGGGACCTGGTCGTGGAGAAGC
The DNA here is from genome assembly GCF_053618675.1 of Streptomyces sp. NPDC055632. NCBI lineage: Bacteria > Bacillati > Actinomycetota > Actinomycetes > Kitasatosporales > Streptomycetaceae > Streptomyces > Streptomyces sp. NPDC055632. The sequence goes on from NZ_JBSHHY010000004.1 coordinate 384,464, forward strand.
CGCGGAAGGCCCCGCCCCGGATCCAGCCGGTGCCGGAGGGCAAGGACCCGGTGAAGTACCTGAACAAGTACACCCAGCTGGAGGTGATCACGAGGCCCGAGCCGACCGTCACCTCCAGGCCCAGAAGCATCACCTTCACGTACACGTGCGAGCACGTGGCGACGGGCACGACGGTACGGGCCACGGGCACGGCGCGCGTGAAGGGGGACGCGCGCCAAGAGGCGGCCGCGGCGCTCCTCGACGAACTGGCCCGTCTGGACGCGCGGACCGCCTCGCGGCCGGAAAGGTCCGCGACTCCGGTGCCGCCTGCCGTGCCACCTGTTGTGCCGTCTGTTGTGCCGTCTCCCTCCGTCCCCCTCGTGATCCCGAGGCCCCGGCCCGCGCGTCCGGCGGTCGTCCTGCCGGCACCGCGCACGGAAGCGGCCCCCACGGCGCCGGAAGTGCCGGAGGCACCGGCGGTAACGGGGAACCCGGAAGTACCGGGGACGCCGGGAGCACAAGGAACTCCGGAAGCGCCCGGGACTCCGGGAGCAGCGGAGGGAGCGCTGTCGGCCGGGGCCGTGATCGGTGAGGCGCTCGCGGCCGGATGCGCGCTCTCGCTCGTACCGCCGACCGGTGACGAGCCGGTGGCCGGGATGCTGGTCTACCGGGCCGACGGCGCGCCGATGCCCGGGGTGCCGCTGCCCGCCCCGCTCGCCGCGACCGTCCGCCGGCTCGTCGTGCCCGCGGCCGAGGGGCCCGTGCCGGTGGCCGGCTGGCTGCTGCCCCTCGCCGGGGCCGTGCCGCTCCTGCTGGGGCGGTCCCGGTTCGCCGCGTGGCACCCCACGGCCGTGGAGTGGGAGCAGGCGGCCCGCCTGGGCGTGCGCCTCGTGGCCGCCGGGCTCGTACGCCCGGCGCTCGGCCCCGACGGGATCGGCCGGTGGCGGGTCGGCCCCCTTCCGGACGCCGTCTTACAGGCCGTGGACGAGCTGGCGCGCCACATGTCGCCCCACGCCCACGCCGTCACCGCCGACGGACCCGCGTGGTCGGCGCGGGAAGCGGCGCCGCCCGCACGGGAAGCGGTCCTCGTCTTCCTGGACGCCGTGGCCGACGGCCTGGTGCGCACGCCCGCGGCGGTCATGTTCGGCTCCGGGCCGTTCACCGGCCCCGCCGGCGGTCGCGTTCCGCCCCCGGAGGCCGAGGCGGTGCGGCCGTGGCTGGACGCGGTCGAGGACCGGACGGACGACGGCCCGCTGCCCGGCCTCGTCCTGGAGATGCGGGACCCCTCCGAACAGGAGGCCCGGGAAGGGCGGCTGACGGGCCGTCTCCTGCTCCGCTCCGGATCGTCCGGTCAGGAGGCGGAGGACGAGGTCGCGGCCCATCCGCTGTGGTCGGGACGCGCCTTCCTGCGCGGTGTCGACCGGAACCGGTCGCGCGAGCGGGTCGGACGTCGTCTGGAGCGGCTGGAACGGCTGTGCCCCGGCCTGTCGGGCCTGGCCGCGCGGCCCGGGGCGTTCACGGTGGACGCGGCGGGAATCGCGCGGCTCCTCCGGGCGGAGGAGGAGCTGGCCGCCGCCGGGATGCGGCTGCGCTGGCCGGACGGCCTGCGCCGGGGGCTCTCCTCGTACGCGGTCGTCGGCACCGCGACGGACACCGGGAGCACCGGGGCCCCGCGGTTCGACCTCCAGGCCCTGCTGGACTTCCGGTGGCAGGTCGCCCTCGGTGACGACACCCTCGACGAGGCCGAGATGGACGCGCTCGCCGAGGCCGCCCGGCCCCTGGTGAGGGTGCGCGGCCGGTGGGTCCTGCTCGACCCCACCGTGCGCGCCCGCGCCCGGCGCCGGGAGATCGGCCGGCTGACCGGGATCGACGCGCTCACCGCCGCGCTCACCGGCACCGTCGGCGTCGACGGGCACCAGGTCGCCTGCCGGGCGGCCGGCGACCTGGCCCGTGTCGTCGCCACGCTGCGCCGGGGCGAACAGGTCTCCCCCGTCCCCGTTCCGGCCCGGCTGAGGGCCGTGCCGCGCGGCTACCAGGAACGCGCCCTGGCATGGCTCGCACACACCGGCCGTGCCGGGTTCGGGGCCGTCCTCGCCGACGACATGGGCCTCGGGAAGACCCTCACCGCGATCGCCTACGTCCTCCACCGCCACGAGACCGGGCACACCGGCCCCGTCCTGGTGGTGTGCCCGTCCTCCCTGGTCACCAACTGGCAGCGGGAGATCGGCCGGTTCGCCCCCCATCTGGACGTGGTCCGCTACCACGGCGCCGACCGGAGCCTCGCTCCCGTCGGCGGGCGCACGGTCGTCCTCACCACCTACGGCGTCCTGCGCCGGGACGCGGAACTCACGGACGTCACCTGGGACCTGGTGGTCGCGGACGAGGCCCAGCACACCAAGAACCACGCCTCGGCGACCGCCGGGGCCCTGCGGTCGCTCACCTCCACGGCCCGGCTCGCCCTGACCGGCACCCCCGTGGAGAACAACCTCTCCGAGCTGTGGTCGCTGATCGACTGGACCAACCCGGGCCTGTTCGGCACCCTGAAGGCGTTCCGGTCCCGCTACGCGACCGCCGCCGAACGCGAACCCGACGGCCCCGCCGCCCGCGCCCTCGCCCGTCTCGTCGCGCCGTTCGTCCTGCGCCGCACCAAGAGCGACCCCGGCATCGCGCCGGAGCTGCCCGCCAAGGTCGAGACGCGGAGGATCGTCGAACTCACCCCCGAGCAGGTCGCCCTGTACGAGGCCGTCGTCCGGGAGACGATGGACCGGATCGCCGACTCCTCCGCCGCCACCCGCTCCGGCCTGGTCCTGAAGCTGATCACCGCGCTCAAGCAGATCACCAACCACCCCGCCCACTACCTCCGCGAGGCGCATCCCGGTGCCGCGCACGTACGGCCGTTCGGCCGGCGGTCGGCCAAGCTGGAGGCGCTCGCCGAGCTCACCGGGACGATCGCCCGGCGCGGCGAGGCCGCCCTCGTCTTCACGAGTTACGTCGCCATGGGCCGGCTCCTGGAGGAGCACCTCGCGCATCTGGGCCACCGCCCGCTGTTCCTGCACGGCGGTCTGGACGCCGGGCGGCGGCAGGAGCTCGTCGACGCCTTCCAGAGCGGCGGGGCGCCCCTGCTCGTCCTCTCCCTCAAGGCCGGCGGCACCGGGCTCAACCTGACCCGGGCCAGCCACGTCGTCCACTTCGACCGCAGCTGGAACGCGGCGGTCGAGGACCAGGCGTCCGACCGCGCCCACCGGATCGGCCAGCGGCGGACCGTCACCGTCCACCGGCTCGTCACCCGGGGCACGATCGAGGACCGGATCGACCGGCTCCTCGCCCACAAACGCACCCTGCAGAACACGGTCCTGGCCTCCGGCGGCACCGGGTTCGCCCGCCTCACCGACCGTGAACTCGCCGAGCTCGTCCGCCTGGGGGCGCCCGCATGACCACGATCCCGCCCGCTCGGCGCGCCGCCGCCGAGCCCTCCACCCGTACGCCCCTTCCCGCCGGGAACTCCGGGAGCGGCACCGCGACGGACGACCGGGCGGCCCCCGCGCCCGAGCCGCGAGCGGCCGGAGCCGTCCCCTCTCCACCCACGGGCGCGGAGGACACGGCCGCGGACGCGACCCTCCTCCCCGCCCAGGGCGTACGGACCGGCCCCCTGCCCCCGCTCCCGCCGCTCGATCTGCACGGCACCGCGCCGGTCCTCGACGCGGTCACCGTCGAACCGCCCGCGCCGCTGCCGGACCTCGCCGTCCTGCGCGCGCTCGTCCGGGACGCCGCCCGGCGCGCCGCCGCGCTCCTCCAGGGGCACGTCCCCGAGGCCCACGACACCGTCACCGATGTCGTCCGCTTCACCGTCGGCAGCGGCGGCGCCCATCTGGAGACCGCCGCCGCCCATCTCGGCCTCACGCCCCTCCGGATGCGGCAGCTGACCGCCGCCTACCACCACGGCGGTCCGCACGGCGCCGCCGCCTGCCTCTCCCCCCGACCCGCCGATCCGGCCGTGCTCGCCGGGGCGGAAGCCGCGGTCCGGCCGCTGCGCCCCTTCCCCGGCACCCCCGTCGAGCTGCGCCCCGACCGGCTCGTCGATCCGCCCGCCGGGGTGGAGCTGCGCCACGGTCCGGACGGGCGCTGGTATCCGTACGCCGACCGCCACGGCGCCCCGCAGCCGGTCGCGGGGCCGCACCGGGACCCGGCCCGCGCGTACAAGGCCGCCCGCCTCGCCCTGCGGCAGCACCGCTGATCACGGGGGCGCATGCGGGTCGGCCGCCGGGGTAGCCGGGGCAGTGACCGGAGGAAAGGAACAAACACCATGAAGCCGTCACGTCTCGTGTTCAAGCCGCTCTCCCTCGCGGTGAGCGCAGGAACCGGCGTGCTCGCGGGAGCCGCGTTCAAGAAGACGTGGCAGATCCTGGGACACGACGACGACACTCCCGACGCCACCGACGAGCACCGGGGCTGGGGCGAGGTCCTGCTCGCCGCGGCGCTGCACGGCGCGATCTTCGCCCTGGTGAAGGCCGCCGTCGACCGGGGCGGGGCCACGGCGGTGCGCCGTGTGACGGGCACCTGGCCCGCCTGATCCCGCACCGCTCGCCGAACGACGGCCGGAGCGCCGCCCCCCTTCCACAGGGGGGCGG